>BPKC01000002.1 GCA_026004935.1 Rhodothalassiaceae bacterium | reverse complement strand
CGTTCGGGGCGGGCGCAGGCCTTGCCGCATCAGGCGCGCGCGGGGGGTGCGAGCGCGGTATCGGCCAGCGTCGCGCGATCGAGCTCGGCGAGGAACGCCGCCTCGGCGCGCGCCAGCCGGCCCTTCAGCCCGCAGCGGCCGTCGATGGGACAGCGGCCGGCGGCGGCGAAGCAGTCGACGAGGGCCTGGCCCTCCTCCAGGAGCCGCACCACCTCGCCGAGCCGGATCTCGCCCGGCGCGCGCGCCAGCATCACCCCGCCGCCCCTGCCGCGCCGCGTCGCCACATGCCCGGCGCGCGCCAGCCGCTGGACGATCTTGGCCAGATGATGCGGCGAGATCGCGAATTCCGCCGCAAGACCGGCCGTCGAGAACACCCGGCCCGGCTCGGCGGCCAGACGCATCAGAACCCGCAGCCCGAAATCGGTGAAGGAGGTCAGCCGCATCGCCCGCTCCCGTCCCGTCGATAATTGGTATTTACAATACCAGATAACCACGGTAGACGGCGATTCGCAAGGCCGGATCCGCCGGCCGGCCGCAGAGCAGGGAGAAGCAGGCCATGTCCGAGACCGTGCCCCTGGACGATCCCGCCGCACTCACAGGCTGGATCGAGACGCGCTATCACGCCCGCCACCGGGAACAGCTGCCGCGGATTGTGGAGCTTGCGCGCAGGGTCGAGGCGACGCATGCCGGTCATCCGCGGCTGCCCGCGGGGCTCGCGGCGCTGCTCGCCGAGCTCCTCGGCGAGATCGAGGTGCACATGCGCAAGGAGGAGCTGATCCTCTTTCCGGCCATGCGCCGCGGCGGCATGCCGCGAATCGAAAACCCCATCGCCGTCATGCGCGCGGACCATGACGACCACGCCGGGGCCATCGCGCGCATCCGCCAGCTCACCGAAAACTTCACGCCGCCCGAGGACGCCTGCGCCAGCTGGCGGGCGCTCTACGAGGAGCTTGCGGCCTTCGTCGCCGAGCTCGAGGAGCACATCCGGCTCGAAAACGAGGTTCTCTTTCCCCGCTTCGACGGCGTCGCCGCGCCGGGCTGAGCGCGTCGCGCCGCATCCCGCCCCCCCCTTGCGGGCCGGCAGCTGCGGGCGCGGATGCGATCTGATCTGGATCAAGGCGGCCGGGGCTTGCCCGCGGCAGGCTTCCCGCCGCATGATCGGGACGCAAGGTGGAGGGGAGGTTCGCCATGTCCACGCCCACCGCCGTCATCAGCCGCACCAACCGCGTGCTGGTGGTGCTGCTTCTCATCGTCACCGTGCTCGCCTGGGCGAGCATGATCGCGCTCACCGTCAAGACCTATCGCGAGGCGCCGCCCCTGCCCGAGGCGGTCACGGATCCCGCGGGCGCGGTGCTGTTCACGCGCGCCGATCTCGTGGCCGGCAAGGCCGCCTTCCAGCGCTCAGGCCTCATGGACTGGGGTTCGCTGTTCGGCATGGGCGCCTATTTCGGCGAGGACTATGCCGCCCGCGCGCTCAGGGTGCTGGGCGAGGAGGTCGCGGCCGTGTTCGCCGAGCGGGGAGCCGCGAGCGAGGCGGACGCCCGCGCACGGATGCGGGCCGCGCTGCGCACCGTGCGGATGAGCGAGGGCACCGTGGTGGTGGACGAGGCCGTCGCCGAAGGCTTCCGCCGCGCGCGCGCGCGGCTCGTCGCGCATTACGGCCGCACGCGCACGGCCGACGGCTATGTGGCGCCGGCGATCTCCGCATCCGAGCTCGGCCAGCTTGCCGACTTCTTCCTCTACGGCGCGCTGATCGCGGTCGCGCCGCGTCCGGACGGCAGCATGAGCTGGACGGGCGACTGGCCGCCCGAGCCTCTCGTCGGCAACACGCCGCCCGCCGCGGCGATGACCTGGACGGTGGCCGGCCTCGGTGCGATGCTGCTCGGCATCGGCCTCGTGCTGCTCGTCTACCGGCTGTGGATCGAGCCGGGCGGCCACGAGGGCGAAACCGACTCGGCGGTGCTCGCCGCCTTCACGCCGCCGACACCGAGCCAGCAGGCGCTCGGCAAGTTCTTCGTCTTCGTCGCCCTCGTGCTGCTGATCCAGATCGGCGCGGGGGCGCTGCTCGGGCACTACTACGTCGAACGCGACAGCTTCTACGGCCTGCCGATCCTCGACTGGCTGCCCTTCCCCTTCCTGCGCGCGGTGCACGTGCAGACGCCGATCGTGTGGATCGGGCTCGGCTGGATCGCCTCCGCCCTCTATCTCGCCCCGCGCATCGGCGGCGGCGAGCCCCGAGGACAGCGGCTCTTCGTCAATCTGCTGTTCGCGGCGGTGCTGGTGATCGTGGCGGGGGCGTTCGCGGGCAGCTACGCCGGCATCAAGGGCTGGATCGACCGCGGCTGGTTCTGGATCGGCCACCAGGGCCTCGAGTATCTGGAGCTCGGCCGGCTGTGGCAGATCCTCTTCTTCGTCGGACTCGCCTTCTGGGCGGCGCTCATGGCGCGCGCGCTGTGGCCCGCCCTCAGGCGGCTGATGCGCGCAGGCGATCTCTTTTCGCTGTTCAGGGCCGAACATCTGCTCGTCTACAGCGCGATCGGCATCGCCTTCATCTACATGTTCGGGATGATCCCGCTCACCGGCATCGACCCCTCGTTTACCATCCAGGACTTCTGGCGCTGGTGGGTGGTCCATCTGTGGGTGGAGTGGTCCTTCGAGCTGTTCGCGGCCGCCGTCATGGGCTACTTCCTGATGGCGATCGGGCTGGTGCGCCGGGAGCTGGCCGAACGCGTCGTGCTGTTCGAGTGGATCCTGATCCTCGCAAGCGGCATCCTCGGCACCGGCCACCACATGTTCTGGGCCGGCGAGCCGCCGGTGTGGCTGGCGGTGGGCAGCGTGTTCTCCTTCCTCGAGGTGCTGCCGCTCTATCTGCTGGTGCTGGAGGCGATCGACCAGCGCCGCCAGATCGCCAGGCAGGGAGGATTCGCCTATGATCTCGCCTTCCTGTTCATCCTCGGCTCGGCGTTCTGGAACTTCGTGGGTGCCGGCGTGTTCGGCGGCATCATCAACGCGCCGCTCATCAACTATTACGAGCACGCGACCTTCCTGACCATGAACCACGCCCACACGGCGCTCTTCGGCGCCTTCGGGATGCTGGCGCTGGGCCTCATCTATCTCGCGCTCAGACACATGGCCGGCGAGCGCATCGCCTGGTCCGACCGGCCGGGGCGCCGGGCCTTCTGGCTCTACAATCTGGGGCTCGTGCTCTGGGTGGTGCTGACCTTCCTGCCCGTGGGCATGCCGCAGCTCGAGGTCGCCTTCACCGACGGCCTCGATGCCGCCCGCTCGGTCGGTTTCTATGACGGCGGCCGGCTGTGGCAGTGGCTGCGGATGGTGGGCGACATTCCCTTCGCGCTGGGCGCGCTCATCATGGCGTGGGACATCTTCACCAAGGCGCGCGCGGCGATCGCCGCCGCCCGCGCGGCGCGCGGAGCCGGAGCCGCCGCCTGAAGAAAATCCCAGTCTGAACGACGAGGCCGCCGGTCGCGCCATGCGGCCGGCGGCCCCGTTCTTCCCACGTCGCTCAGCCGTGGCGGCGCAGGGTTCCCGCCTCCAGGATCCCGGCCGGCGGCGGCAGGCTGCGGCGCACGGGCTCGGGAAGGGCGGGCGTCGATTCCGGATAGGGATCGGCGCCGAGGGATGCGACGAGCTCCCCCGCTGCGCCGCGCGCGGCCACGAGAATGCGGCCCGCCATGCCGGCCAGCTCGTGGGGCCGGCAGAAATAGTCGTAGACGCCTTCGACGGACAGCAGCACCGAAAACTCCGCCCCCGGTTCCACGAGATAGCCCGAATCCCAGGGCGCGGCCCCGCGAGGCAGGCGCAGCGGCCTGCCGTTGTCGGGATGGTAGGCGGTGGTGGTGTGGACGCCCGCTTCCAGGACGAAGCGCAGCCGCGTTCCCGGCTCGACCCACAGGCCCACCGGATCGAACCAGACCGCGGCGCCGTCCGGGGAGGCGCGCATGCGCACGACCGCCTCCCCGGATGACGGGCGGAGGCTGGCCAATGCCGCCGGCCGCGCGGCGAGGCGGCGACGCTGAGCGACATCGCACAGGCCGAGCAGGTGACGCTCCCCTTCGTCAGCCGCTACATCAGGCTCGCCTATCTCTCGCCGGTGGTCCTGGAGCGCCTGCTCATCTACCGCCGCCCTTCCGCGCTGCCGCTCGACAAGCTGGCCGCCACCGCACAGGCGCCGTGGTGCGAACAGCCGCGCATGGTGTTCGAAGACTGAGCATGCAGATGATTCTGGCTTGATTGGCAGGGTCGCGCGCAAATCCCGGACGGCTTATGCCAGCCAAGCCAGAAGAGCGCAGCCGAGCACGATGCGGTAGATCACGAAGGGCGCAAATGTCGATCGGCGTAGCCAAGCCATCAGTCCGGCGATCGCCGCAAGGGCGGCTAAGAACGAGAGTCCGGACGCGACGACTGCATCGAGCTGCAGAGCGGCGTCGCCCGATTTCCAGATGTCGACGCCCACGAGAGTTCCGGCTGCTGCGGTTGTGGGGATGGAAAGGAGCAGCGAGAAGCGTGCCGCCGCATCACGCCGATAACCAAGGAAAAGAGCGGCGGTCATGGTGATGCCCGACCGGCTGACGCCGGGTATCAAAGCCAGGACCTGCGCCAGACCGATCACAAGCGCTGCCTCGAGCGTCATGCCTTCGAACGGAGTGCGTCCATCCTTCTTCCCGTTGAGGTCCGCCAGCCACAGGACGACCCCGAAGCCGATGGTGGTCAGCGCGATCAGGAGAGCATTGC
This sequence comes from Rhodothalassiaceae bacterium, assembly GCA_026004935.1. NCBI lineage: Bacteria > Pseudomonadati > Pseudomonadota > Alphaproteobacteria > Rhodothalassiales > Rhodothalassiaceae > Rhodothalassiaceae bacterium. The sequence continues at coordinate 7,836 of BPKC01000002.1, read as the reverse complement.
GCCCCTCCGTTGCGACGAACCCCTTGAGCAGGAGCCCGCCCATGACGACAGGCAATGTGGCGATGGCCACGTAGAGGGCGAGGCGGGCCTCCAGGCTCCTCGAATCGCCACCGAGGAGGCGAAAGCCGCCGCGGATCATGCCGGCGGTTTCCCGGTGAAAGTATGCCATGACCGCCGCCAGCGTGCCGATGTGCAGGGCGATGTCGATCATCAGCCCCTGATCCGACCATCCGGTGATCTTCGGAACGAGGATCAAGTGCGCCGACGAGCTGATCGGCAGAAATTCTGTGATCCCCTGAACGATCGCCAGGACCGCGGTGTGCCAGAACTCCATGGATCGGCCCCGTCAGGGATTTTCCAGGCTGAAGGTCTGCGTCTGATCGTCGTAGGCGAAGACCTCGGCATAGCGCCCCCAGCTGATGACCGCACGCAGCGTCTGCTCCGCCGCCTCCGGCGACATGTGGTCCTCGATCTCGTCGGCGAAGCGGCTCCATGGGGCCCGGTGGCTCGGACGCTCGTCGAGCACCCGGCGGATGTGGGCCGCGAGCGCAACGTAGGTGAGCAGATGCTGGGCGAACAGGCGCTTGCGTTCGTCGGTGTCCGCTTCCGCGAAGCGCTTCCCCTCGGGGGTGAGCCTGACGTCGCCACCGGCCAGCTCGGCGAACCTGAGCATCTGCAGCGTCTCGGCGACCGGGAACAGGTCGTCTATCTCCATGCTGAGCGCGGCCGCGATCACGGGTAGGTCGGCTTGACCATTGTAAGGCGGCCCGGCGACCGCCTCGATCAGGCCCGACAGCAGATTCGACGAGACGCGCGGCAGGATCGTGCCGATGCCCACCCCCGGAAACCGCTCGGCCCGTGCCACCGCGCGCTCGGTGGCGGGCTTGGCGGTCAGCTCCACATAAACCCGCTCGACGAGATCGCGGAAGGTCGGGTCGAGCCGGTCCCGCGGGTGGGGCAGACCGACCTCGATCTCGCTCACGATCCGTCCCGGATTGCTCGCGAACACGAGCACGCGATCGCACATGAGGATCGCTTCCTCGATGTTATGGGTGACGAGGATGACGCCCTTGATCGGAAGCTGCCCTTCGGCCCAGAGGTCCAGAAAGTCGGTGCGCAGCGTCTCTGCGGTCAGCACGTCGAGCGCGGAGAACGGCTCGTCCATCAGCAGGATGTTGGGATGGACGACGAGCGCGCGCGCGAAGCCCACGCGCTGGCGCATGCCGCCCGAGAGCTCGCGGGGATAGGCGGATTCGAAGCCGTCGAGGCCGATCATGTCGATCGCCTCAAGCGCACGGCGGCGCACTTCCTCCCGCGGCAGACCGAGCGCCTCGAGGCCGAGCTCGACGTTTTCGAGAACGGTCAGCCAGGGAAAGAGCGCGAAGCCCTGGAACACCATGGCAATCCCCTCGGCCGGGCCGTCCAGCGCCCGGCCGAGATAGGCGATGGAGCCGCCGGCCGGCCGGGCGAGCCCCGCGATCAGCCGGAGGAGCGTGGACTTGCCGGACCCCGAACGGCCGAGCAGGCCGACGATCTCGCCTTCCTTCAGCCTCAGATCGATGCCGTCGAGGACGAGCAGCTCGCCGCCGTCGGCCTTGGGGAACGACTTGCGCAGGCCGCGCACTTCCAGCAGGGGCACGGCATCCATGGCGACCTCCCTTCAGCCGAGGCGGAACTTGCGTTCGGCGCGCGCATAGAGCGGGCGCCAGAACGCACGGTTGATGACAACGACAAAAGCGCTCATCACGGAGATGCCGAGGACGATGCGATGGAAGTCCCCGGCTTCGGTCGCTTGCGCGATGTAGGCGCCGAGCCCGTGCGCCTGCAGCTTGTCCTGCCCCCAGCTCGCCACCTCGGCCACAATGCTGGCGTTCCAGGACCCGCCCGAGGCGGTGATGGCGCCGGTCAGATAGAAGGGAAAGATGGCGGGAAGCGCGATCCTGCGCCACCACAGCCACCCGCGCACGCGCAGATTCGTGCCGATGTCGCGCAGCTCGCCCGGTATGGTCGAGGCGCCCGCGATCACGTTGAACAGAATGTACCACTGGGTTCCGAGGACCATCAGCGGGCTCAGCCAGATGTCGGGATCGAGACGGAACGCCGCGACGGCCGAGACGGCGAAGGGGAACAGGAGGTTGGCCGGGAAGGCCGCCATGAACTGCGCGACCGGCTGTGCGAAGCGCGCGGCATTCGGGCGGAGACCGATCCAGACCCCTATCGGCACCCAGATCGCGCTCGCGATGGCGATCAGCACGGACACACGGGCCATGGTCGCGAGGCCGTAGAGGACGGCCGTCCCCGCCTCGGCGAGCGAAACGCCCGTTGAAACGAACTGCGCGACCTTCCAAAGGGCGAGCCCGGCGACCGCGATCACGACCGCATACCAGAGCCGGTCGGTCCATCGGGCGGTGCGCTCGGAGAGCCGAGTCTCATGGCTTGGATTGCCCGCCTTTGGCATGGCCCGATAGGTCCACCGCCAGACCGAAGCGACCGGCGCGATCGCGAGGCTCACGAGGCGCGAGCGCCTGAGCGCCATAAGCACCCACGAGCGCGGCGGCACAGCGCCCCCTTCCTGCTCGAAGCGGAACCGGTCGGCCCAGGCGACGAGCGGCCGGAACAGGAGCTGGTCGTAGATCAGGATGACCACGAGCATGGCGCCGACGGCCCAGCCGATGGCGCCCAGATCGCGCTCGGCGATGGCGAGCGCGATATAGGAGCCGATCCCCGGCAGCGCGACGGTCGTGTCGCCGACGCTGATCGCCTCCGAGGCGACGACGAAGAACCAGCCGCCCGACATCGACATCATCATGTTCCAGACGAGCGCCGGCATGGCGAACGGAACCTCGAGGCGCCAGAACCGCATCCAGGGGCCGAGCCGGAACGACCGCGCGGCTTCCTGCAGCTCCTCGGGGACCGTCCGCAGCGACTGGTAGAAGCTGAACGCCATGTTCCAGGCTTGGCTGGTGAAAATGGCGAAGATGGCGGCAAACTCGGCGCCCAGCATCCGCCCGGGGGCCAGCGACATGAAGAAGACGACCGTGACCGAAATGAAGCCGAGGATCGGGACCGACTGCAGGATGTCGAGGAGAGGCATCAGGACGACTTCGGCACGCCGACTCTTTGCGGCCCAGGTCGCATAGGTGAACGTGAAGAGCAGCGACAGCGCCATCGCCGCCAGCATGCGCAGCGTCGTCCGCGCGGCGTAGCCCGGCAGGGCAGCGGGATCGAGCGTGATGGCGCTCACACCGGGCTCGGGGAGCGGCCGGACGAGCCCGCGGCTGGCCTCGGCCAGGAAGACCAGGGCGCCAAGGACCAGGAGAATCGCGACAAGGTCCCAGAAGCTCAGCATGCGCTGGCGCGTTGCGACGGCGACCGGCGGAACAACGCGTGTCATCGGCAGGCACCCCGAACTCTCGTGGAGCAAGGGCACAGTGAACAATGCTGCGCCTGCCGCAAAGCACGGCAGCGGCACATCTGGCGATTGAGAGTCATCAGAATCATGCCCGGTCGCGTCCTGTGTGGCAGGAGGCGCCGGGCCGGAATCGAGGCCTATGCCCGGGTCGCGTCCTGCCCGCTAAGAGATCGACTGCCGTCGCTCATTGCTGGCCCTCGCTGGCGGGCGACAGGGATCGCGCCCGCACGACTGTTCACTTCTAATAGCTTTGCCGTATCGCGAAGTCATGCTGAATCTTGCGCCCATTTGCGCAGCGCGGTCATACTTGACGGGCGATTGCGGCGCGCCCGGGACCGAAGGGGCTCAGTGCAACCGTAAAGCCCGGCTGGTTCCAGAACCCATTGAAATATGGCCCGTTCGCGGCGCTTAATGAGCGCGGTGCCGGTTAAGTCGGAAAGAGACAGAGACGGCGAAATGGGCCTCACGGGCACGCTCGGCCGGTCTCCGCGGTAAACCCGTTTCCGGCAAAGCCCTTTGACCGCGAAAGAAAAACGGCCGCGCTGATGGCCATGACTTCGGTTCGTGCAGGTGAGTTGGCGGAGAGGGTGGGATTCGAACCCACGGTACCCGTGAAGGGTACAACGGTTTTCGAGACCGCCCCGTTCGACCACTCCGGCACCTCTCCGCAGACGCGGGCCGGGCCGTCGCCGGCCGTCGCCGGGCGCGGGCGCCGGCCGGCCGCGCGCCACCACTTAGGCGATTCGCCCCGGCCGATCAAGGGCCGGCCCGGCGGAGGAGGCCGCCGCGGTCTCTTGACTTCATGGACCGGACCCGCATCGTCGCGGCGAGGGGCACGAAGACGCGGCCGGCGGCCGGAGCCGCGCTGGAAACCTGCGAGGGGGCGAGCAATCATGGCGGGCGAGCTCTTCCTGCAATTCCGGCTCATGCTGCGGCGGCAGGTGGCGGCCGTCGGCGCGCAGCTGCTGATGCTGGGCGCGGGGCTCGTCATCTTTCTCGTGGCGGCCGAGGCCGTGACCCGCAGCGCCCGCTACGAGGCCTGGATCCCGGACGGCGCGCGCGTGCATCTCGTGACCGAGACCTTCCTCGGCGCGCTGGCCGACGGCGGCACCTCGCCTGCGACGCCGGGACCGCTCGCCGCGACCCTCGCCGGGCGCTTCGCGGACGTGGTGGAGACGGCGGCGCGGTTCGTCGAGGAAGAGGCCGTGGCGATCGCGCCCGACGGCGCCCGCCTGCCGCTCACCGTCGGCCTCGCGGACCCCGCCTTCCTTGCGATCCTCGGCCGCCCGGCGGTCGCCGGCGATCCCGCCGCGGCGCTGGCCCGCCCCGACTCGGTCGTGCTCACCGATTCTGCGGCCCGCCGGCTGTTCGGCGACCGGCCGGCGCCGGGCGAGACCGTGGAAATCCTGCGCGCCGGCCGCAGGCGGGCCATGCGGGTGAGCATGGTGATGGCCGATCTGCCGGCGGAGACCCATTTCACCTTCGCGGCGCTGATGCCGATCGCGGGCAACGTCGGGCCCGCCTTTCCGTATTTTCCGGACAGCTGGTTCTCCAATCACTTCCGGACTTTCGTGAAGCTGCGGCCGGGGCGTGAGGCCCGCGATCTCGCGCGCGTGCTGGAGGACGGGCTGCCGCCGCTCATCCCGCCGCTCGATTACGGCGGGCGGACCTGGCGCCTTCCGGACATGGCCCGGTTTGCGGGCGTGCCGGTCACCTCTCCGGCCTATGGCGCGCTCGTGGCCGATCCGGGATCGGGCTGGATCGCGGCGGGCCCGGCCCGGCTCGTGATCGCCTTCGCGCTCGCGGTGCTCCTCGTCGCCGCCATCAACTACGGTCATGCGGCGGTGGCCATGGCGCTGGAGACGGCGCGCGCGACCGCCGTGCGCAAGATGCTCGGCGCATCGCCCGCGCGATTGGCGGCGGCCGTGCTCGGGGTCACCGCCATCCAGCTCGGCCTGCTGCTGGCGGCGGCGGGCGCCTTGGCGCCGGTTGCGGCGGCCGCGGCGGCACGGGCGATGGCCTTCGGCGGCGGTGCGTTCTCCTGGCGCTTCGTGCCGGCGGGGACGCTGGCCGCCGTGTTCGCGATGCTGGTGGCTGCCTGCGGGTTCTATCCCGCGCTCTTCGTGGCGAGGCTGAAGCCCGGGCGGATTCTGCTGCACGCCGGCCGGCAGGGCGCAGCCGTGCGGCTCCGCCACATGCGGCGGCTTCTGCTCGCGCTCCAGTTCGCGGCCGCCGCGGCCGCGATCGCCCGCCCGACGCTCGCGGCCCTGCGTCTGCGGCCGGTCGCGGTGCTCGAGCAGCCCTAGAAAAGATGCGGCGGGAGAACCCCGCGCCCGAGCCGGAAGCGGGAACGGCCGGGCGGACTGCCCGGCCGTCCGATCCCGGGATGATCCGCACCCTCGGGGCTGCAACGGCGGGCCGCGCTCGGCCGCCTGTCCGGTGCGGCTGTGCGCCTATTCCGCTGCCGCGGCGACGGCCGGCGGCGGCGGGTAGAAGGTGAGCCCATCTTCCGCGCGCTTCCGGATCTCGTCCGGCAGGCGGAAGCGCTCGCCGAAGCGCGCGGCCAGGGCGTCCGCCTCCTCGATGAAGCGCTTGAGGCCCACGTGATCCACCCAGCTGAAGGGCCCGCCCGTCCAGGGCGCAAACCCCCAGCCGAAGACCGCGCCGATGTCGCCGTCCTCCGGCGTCTCCAGCACGCCCTCGGCGAAGCAGCGCAGCGCCTCGACGATCTGGCGGTCGAGCAGGCGCTTCTTGACCTCTTCCACATCCGGCTGGGTCGCAGCCCGCGGGAAGTGCTTTTCGATCTCGGGCCACAGATATTTCCTGCCGCCCTCGGGATAGACGTAGAAGCCCTTGCCGTTCTTGCGCCCGAAGCGCTCGAGCTTCTCGACCATGGTGATGACGACGTCGTCGGCCGGGCTGGGCTCATAGGCGTCGCCGAGATCCTTCCGGGTCTGCATCAGCACCTTGTAGGAAAGATCGATGCCGACCTCGTCGCCCACCGCCAGCGGGCCCACCGGCATGCCGATGAGGCGGCCGGCGTTCTCGATGAGGGCCGGGTTCACGCCCTCGGCGATCATCGTGTAGCCCTCCATCACATAGGTGCCGAAGCTGCGCGAGGTGTAGAAGCCGCGCGAGTCGTTCACGACGATCGGCGTCTTCCTGATCTGGCGCACGTAGTCCAGCGCCTTGGCGATGGCGAGGGGGCCCGTCTTTTTGCCGACGATGATCTCGACCAGCGGCATCTTCTCGACCGGCGAGAAGAAATGGATGCCGATGAAGTTCTCGGGCTTCGACCAGTTCTCGGCGAGCGAGGTGATGGGAAGCGTCGAGGTGTTGGAGCCGAAGATGATGTCCGGGCCCGTCACCGCCTCGGTCTGCGTGGTCGCCTCGCGTTTCACCTCGCGGTCCTCGAAGACCGCCTCGATCACGAGGTCCACCCCCTTCAGATCCGCGTAGTCGGTGGTGGGATGAATGCGCGCGAGCAGGGCGTCCGCCTCCTCGCGGGTCATCTTGCCGCGCTGGACGGCCTTTTCCACGAGCTTCCTCGAATAGTCCTTGCCGCGCTCGGCCGCCTCGATGGTGCGGTCGAGCAGCACGACCTCGATCCCGGCCGTGGCCGAGACATAGGCGATGCCGGAACCCATCAGGCCCGCGCCCAGCATGCCGAGCTTCTTCGTCGGCTGCGGCGGGACGTCCTTCGGCCGGCGCGCGCCCTTCTCGGCCGCCTGCTTGTTGACGAAGAGCGTGCGGATCATGCGTGCGGCCTGGCCTTCGAGCAGCAGCCGCGTGAAATACTTGCTCTCGATCCGGATCGCGCGGTCGAAGGGCACGATCCCGCCCTCGTAGACGCAGGAGAGGATGTACTGGACGGCCGGATACAGCCCCCAGGTCTTCGCGCGGGCCATGGCGTTGGCGGCCATGAACGTTTGCACGGCACTGGGATGCATGGCGCCCGCCCCGCCCGGGAACTTGAAGCCGCGCTGGTCCCAGGGCTGGATCGCCTTCGGCCGGGATTTCACGATCTCCTTCGCCTTCGCGAGAAGCTCCTCGCGGCTGTCGACGAGCTCGCTGACGATGCCGAAGCCCTTGGCCTCGGCCGCCGACATGTTCCTGCCCGTCGTCAGATACTGGAGCGCGGCCTGGATGCCGATGATCCGCGGCAGCCGCTGCGTGCCGCCGGCGCCGGGCAGCAGGCCGACCATCACCTCCGGCAGGCCGAACTGGGTCTTGCGGTCGTTCGTCGCGACCCGGTGGTGGCAGGCGAGCGCGATCTCGAAGCCGCCGCCGAGCGCCTGGCCGTGGACGGCCGCGACGAAGGGCTTGGTGAGCTCCTGCTGCAGGGTCTTGAGGTCCTTGCCGCCGGTCTCCATCTTGCGGAACAGGCGGTTCAGGCGGAAGGCCTGCTGGAAGATCTCGCCGGG
>BPKC01000001.1:2419380-2574380 GCA_026004935.1 Rhodothalassiaceae bacterium | reverse complement strand
AGCATGCTCCGCTCCGGCGTCCGCCTCGCGGACGATGCGCTCTTTGACAAGGTGAATGGTGAAGACACTCGAACATGCGGGTAAGACTGCATGGGTCGATCGCGCATGGCGTGACCGCGGGAGCGGTCGGCGGGCTAGGGTCTGCCGGTCCTGTTCTTTCGGTCATGGCGATGTGGCGAATCTCAAGCGCAAGGTAAGGGCATCTGGTGGATGCCTTGGCGCGCGGAGGCGATGAAGGACGTGGCACGCTGCGATAAGCCGTGGGGAGCTGCGAGCAAGCTTTGATCCGCGGATCTCCGAATGGGGAAACCCACCGCTTCATGCGGTATCCCATCCTGAATCCATACGGATGGGAGGCGAACCCGGGGAACTGAAACATCTCAGTACCCGGAGGAAAGGAAATCAACCGAGACTCCCCGAGTAGTGGCGAGCGAAAGGGGACCAGGCCAGTGGCCTCGGAGAGGAAACCGGAACGGTTCTGGAAAGGCCGACCGGAGAGGGTGATAGTCCCGTACGGGTAAAGCCGATCCGAGGTCCTCGAGTAGGGCGGGACACGTGGAATCCCGTCTGAACATGGGAGGACCACCTTCCAAGCCTAAGTACTCCCGCGCGACCGATAGTGCACCAGTACCGTGAGGGAAAGGTGAAAAGCACCCCGATGAGGGGAGTGAAACAGACCCTGAAACCGGATGCCTACAAGCAGTCGGAGCCTCCTTGTGGGGTGACGACGTACCTTTTGCATAATGGGTCAGCGAGTTGGTGTCACGAGCGAGCTTAAGCCGAGTGAGGTGGAGGCGCAGCGAAAGCGAGTCCTAACAGGGCGACCAGTTCGTGGCATCAGACCCGAAGCCCGGTGATCTAGCCATGGCCAGGCTGAAGGTGGGGTAACACCCACTGGAGGGCCGAACCCGTGTCTGTTGAAAAAGACTGGGATGAGCTGTGGCTAGGGGTGAAAGGCCAATCAAACCGGGAGATAGCTGGTTCTCCGCGAAAGCTATTGAGGTAGTGCGTCGGGTGGTCACCTTCGGGGGTAGAGCACTGGATGGGCTAGGGGGCCGCGAGGCTTACCAAACCTAACCAAACTCCGAATACCGAAGAGTGCAGCCCGGCAGACAGACTGCGGGTGCTAAGGTCCGTGGTCGAGAGGGAAACAGCCCTGACCGCCAGCTAAGGTCCCTAAATCGTGTCTAAGTGGGAAAGGAAGTGAAGACCCCAAAACAACCAGGAGGTTGGCTTAGAAGCAGCCATCCTTTAAAGAAAGCGTAACAGCTCACTGGTCTAATCAAGGGTCTTCGCGCCGAAGATGTAACGGGGCTCAAGACACGTACCGAAGCTGCGGGATCGGTGATCAGTGATCAGTCATCAGTGATCGGGTGAGGACGATGGAACCGGGCCAGACATGGAGATTTGAGGACCTTGAGGTCTTCAAACGCGCCTATGCCCTGTCTCTGGATGTTCATCGTGCGACGTTGAGCTTTCCGAAGATTGAACAATACGGAGGGCTGGCCGATCAGATGCGGCGTGCATCGAAGTCGGTCTGTGCTCTGATCGCGGAAGGCCAAGGGCGATCGCGTTCAACGTGGGAGGAATTTCGTCGCTATCTTGTGATGGCGATGAGTTCCGCTGACGAAATGCAGCTGTGGTGTAGATACGCTCGTGACTTGGGGTATCTTGACCGGCAGATTGCAGATCGTTGGCAGGAGGCGTACCGGATAGTGGCCCGGATGCTTCAGAGCTTCGTGGCGCATCTTTCCTCGTCTGATAACTGATAACCGATCACTGATCACCGGTCGGTAGCGGAGCGTTCCGTACGCCTGCGAAGCGGTTCCGTGAGGAGCCGTGGAGGTATCGGAAGTGCGAATGCTGACATGAGTAGCGATAAGGAGGGTGAGAGTCCCTCCCGCCGAAAGTCCAAGGGTTCCTGCGCAATGCTCGTCAGCGCAGGGTGAGCCGGCCCCTAAGGCGAGGCCGAAAGGCGTAGCCGATGGGAACACGGTTAATATTCCGTGGCCCGGTGGTGGTGACGAATGCCGCAAGTTGTCCGGCCTTACTGGATTGGCACGGGCAGCGAAGGCGTTCCAGGAAATAGCCCCACCATTATGGACCGTACCCGAAACCGACACAGGTGGACTGGTAGAGCATACCAAGGCGCTTGGGAGAACGGTGCTGAAGGAACTCGGCAAATTGCCTCCGTAACTTCGGGAGAAGGAGGCCCTGCCGATGGGCAACCATTGGCAGGGGGCACAAGCCAGGGGGTGGCGACTGTTTACTAAAAACACAGGGCTCTGCGAAGCCGATCAAGGCGACGTATAGGGTCTGACGCCTGCCCGGTGCCGGAAGGTTAAAGGGAGGGGTGCAAGCCCCGAACTGAAGCCCCGGTAAACGGCGGCCGTAACTATAACGGTCCTAAGGTAGCGAAATTCCTTGTCGGGTAAGTTCCGACCTGCACGAATGGCGTAACGACTTCCCCACTGTCTCCAGCACCGACCCAGCGAAATTGAACTCTCCGTGAAGATGCGGAGTACCCGCGGTTAGACGGAAAGACCCCGTGCACCTTTACTACAGCTTCAGAGTGGCATGAGGGACGACATGTGTAGGATAGGTGGGAGGCTGTGAAGCCGGGGCGCCAGCTCCGGTGGAGCCGTCGGTGAAATACCACCCTTGTCGTTCTTCGTGTCTAACCGCGCCCCGTGAACCCGGGGCCGGGACCCTCTGTGGCGGGTAGTTTGACTGGGGCGGTCGCCTCCCAAAGAGTAACGGAGGCGCGCGAAGGTCGGCTCGGATCGGTTGGAAATCGATCTTCAGAGTGCAATGGCATAAGCCGGCCTGACTGCGAGACCGACGGGTCGAGCAGGGACGAAAGTCGGCCATAGTGATCCGGTGGTCCCGCGTGGAAGGGCCATCGCTCAACGGATAAAAGGTACGCCGGGGATAACAGGCTGATACCCCCCAAGAGCCCATATCGACGGGGGTGTTTGGCACCTCGATGTCGGCTCATCACATCCTGGGGCTGGAGCAGGTCCCAAGGGTTCGGCTGTTCGCCGATTAAAGTGGTACGTGAGCTGGGTTTAGAACGTCGTGAGACAGTTCGGTCCCTATCTGCCGCGGGCGTTCGAGACTTGAGAGGAGCTGTCCCTAGTACGAGAGGACCGGGATGGACGCACCTCTGGTGGACCGGTTGTGGCGCCAGCCGCAGTGCCGGGTAGCTATGTGCGGAAGGGATAACCGCTGAAAGCATCTAAGCGGGAAGCCCCCCTCAAGATGAGGTCTCGTTTGAAGAGCCGTGGAAGACCACCACGTTGATAGGCCGGAGGTGGAAGCGCAGCAATGCGTGAAGCTGACCGGTACTAATGGCTCGAATGCGCTTCGATTCGCCCATCCCATGATCGAAAGACCAGGGCCGGCGCCGGCGAAGGCCGGCATCGGCAGCCGCTGTTCGAGAAGCGTCCGTCCGGCGCGGCGCCGCCCTTGCGCGGAGCCTGCGGCCCGGCTGGAGCCCGCTGACCTGGTGGCCATAGCGCCGTTGTCCCACCCGATCCCATTCCGAACTCGGTCGTGAAAGACGGCAGCGCCGATGGTACTGACGCTCAAGCGTCGGAAGAGTAGGTCGCCGCCAGGTCAGCCGGCTCCAGCCGTGCGCGCACGCCGCGGCGGACGCCGCAATGAGGGGTCTTCACCATTCATCTTGTCGAAGAGGCGCTGTTTGCACGCCGACACCGGCGTGCGCCGGCGCCGAAGCGGTGCGCGACGGCGGCGCGGGGGTTGTAGAGCCGCACCGCATCGCCTATCTCGTCACCGATCACCGGTTTCTGACGCGGGGTGGAGCAGTCCGGTAGCTCGTCAGGCTCATAACCTGAAGGTCGTGGGTTCAAATCCCACCCCCGCAACCAACACATGACACCCGCCCGGGCATCCCCCGCGGCGGGTGTTTCTGTTTCCGTATACGGCGCCGGATATCCTGCGCCAGTTCTGATATGGAAAAGTCGAGTGTAGTAACGTTGACTTTTTCCTCTAAATCCCTAATAGTGGAAAGGAGACGATACCTTCATGATCGGGGAGGGTGAAACAGGGAGTCTTAATGATGGGGATTGCAGAAAGCGACAAGCTTGCACTTCGACACCGTTTGTTGGCGCTTCGAGATGAGATACCCAAAGAAAAATTTTACCAAGGGTGCGACCGCCGCACGATTGAGCTTGTCGAGCAAGATCCCTTTGCATTCTTGATCGGGTGCTGTTTGGATCGGGGTTCGTCCAGCGAGGTGATATGGAGCATCCCCCTGTGCTTAAGGAGGAGCTGGGGCATCTCGATCCTCAGAAAATCGCGGAAATGGATTTTGAGCGACTCAAGGAAGCGATAGAGAGGCTTCCGAAGCGACCGCGCTATGTTCATGCAGCACCTGCAACCATAAGAGAACTTGCCCAGTTGATAATGAATAGATTTGATGGGGATGCCCGGAAAATTTGGAAGAGCCTTTCGGCAAAGGAAATTGCAACAATCTTAGAAGAGATTCACGGTGTAGGAAAGGGAATCGCCAATCTTGCCGTCCAGCAAATCAAGCGGGCGTATGGGCACGAATGCCCAGATCTCGACCCTTACGAGTTGGATATCAAGGCCGATATCCACACGCGTCGTGTCCTCTATCGCTTGGGTGTCGCCAACACGCTATCGGATCGCGAGGCGATCAAGGCGGCGCGTGAGCTCTACCCCGGCAAACCGGGTGCCTTGGACCCGGCTCTGTGGTGTATCGGTCGCGAGTGGTGCGACGAGAGCCACCCGGCATGCAGCGCTTGTCCCATGAACGACCTGTGTGCTCACCAAGGAGTCAGCAGTCCGACCTAGATACTGTCAGGGCGAACAGGAATCCATTTCGACCTTTGGTTGGGGGGGCTGCGGGAAGTGCCCGGCTCAAAGACGCTTCAAAAACTCGCCTGTGGTGCCTTGGCCGCGGTGCATGAGACGGCGGTGGGGCTTCATGACGCCGGCGTGCTGGACCGCAGGACGCTCCGGGAATTCGACGCGCTTTGTCTCACGCCGATCCCCGACATGCCGCCGGAGCGCATCCGCGCCATCCGCCTGCGCGAGGGCGTGAGCCAGGCCGTCTTCGCCCGCTATCTCAACATCTCGAAGGGTTCGTCAGCCAGTGGGAGCGCGGCGAAAAGCGGCCCCGCGGCGCGTCCTTGAAGCTTCTCGCCCTCGTCGAAAAGAAGGGGCTCGACGCGGTAGCGTGAGACCGCCCCTTGCTGCGTTCACATCCTGAGTACTTGGCAGCCAGCGCCTAGCGGCGAAACGCGATCGGCGGGGGCCACGGCGTCAGCTTATCGCCATCGCCCTACCTCTCGATTTCATCCACCATAAAAATTGGATATCGCGAAGGCTGCAGCCTCCTTGGCAGCTTTCTTGACGGTCGACTTGCTCGACCCGCCAAAGATGCCGGACCCGATCTTGCCTTCAGTCTGGATCTTGGCGAGCTCGCTTCCGTCAGGCGCCCGGAAGACAAGCTCAATGATCGCGCTCGCCTCTCCCGCGTTACCAATGCCGCCCAACATGTACCGAGCAAAGCGACTGCCTTGGTCGTATGATACGAACCGGTACTCTATCTTGAGGCCCTCGCCCCGCGTAAATGGACCCTCCTCGAACAGTTGTTGTGTCAGATGTTTAAGAAAGTAACTGTCGATCTAGGGCGCGACTGGCACATTGTCTTCCACGTGAACTACTTGAGCCGTCGCGAATCTGGCCTTCGCGTCCTTTTTGGGATCTAGGACAATGGTACGGCTTGCGCCGCACGCCGCAAGGCCAATGGCGAGCATGGTACAAGTCAGGACCAAGCGAAAATGTTTCATCTTTTCCCTCCCTCCTTGAAAGACTGGTAACCCTAGCCTCCGCGGGGAGACCGGATGACACAAGATCCCATTTCACCTTTTGACGCCGTGGCGTAGAGCGGCCGCGGATGCACGCCGGCGGTCCCGTGCGCGACGGGGTCCGCCCGTCGTGTGAAGACGCACCCGGCCGCCGCTGGTGGGCACGCATGTCCGCGCTTCGTCAGGCCGTCGTCCGGGCCCGCGCGCGACCTACTTCCATGCGACCGCCGCGGATGCCGGGCCCGCAAGCGGGATCGTCTCGAAGCGGCGGAAACCGGCCTCCTCTCCCCAGCCACGGAAATCGGCCATCGTATAGTCGAAGGCGTCGCCGAACTCGACCAGCATGTTGAGCGACATCAGGAGCGCGAAGACGTTCTCGCGCCGCGCGTCGTCGATCAGGTTTTCGATGGCCACCAGCGCGCCGCCCCTCGGCAGCGCATCATGCGCCTTTCGGATCAGCAGCCGCTTCGTCTCCAGATTCCAGTCGTGCAGCACATTGCCCATCACGATGACATCCGCTTCGGGGAGGGGATCCTCGAGAAAGCTGCCGGCCGCAAGCGTAATGCGGTCGGACAGGCCGGCCCGGCGCACATGCCGTTCGGCGAGACGGGTGACGGCAGGAAGATCGAAGCTGATGAGCGCGAGATGGCCGTGGCGTTCGGCGAGGATCCGCGACAGCAGCGCAAGCGCCCCGCCGACGTCCGCGACGGAGTCGAATTCCTCGAAGGGAAAGCGTTCGGCCAGCAGCGCGAAATTCGCCGCCTGAAAGCCGTTCATCGCGAGCAGGAACTGTTCCAGCCGGTCGGGATCCGCATAGACTGTCTCGAAGAAGGAGGCGCCGCCGTGGCGGCTCTCGCTCTGGGCTTCCCCCGTCTTCAGGGCCGTCGTCAGGCCGGCCCAGAAGCCGTAAAGGCGCCTGCCCAGCATCAGCGGCATGCCGCCGATCCATCGCGTACTGTTGCGGTCGAGGAAGGCCGCCGTCTCCGGCGCGTTGCGGTAGCGGGCCTCGGGGCCGTCACCATCGCGCTCGAGAAACCGCAGCGCAACAAGGGCATCGAAGAAGTCGCGTCGCGCTCTCGGGTGGACATCGAGCCGCGCGCCCAGCTCGTCCGCGGTCATAGCGGCGCCGGAGAGCGTCGTGAACAGATCGAGTTCGACCGCCGAAAGCAGCGTGTTCGAGGCCCAGAAGCCGGTGGCCGTCGCCATGATGCGAGCGGGATCCGGATCGGCAGACATGGGGGAGATCCTTTTTGGAGGCCGGGAGCACCGTCTTCATAGCACACTGCGTCCCGGCCCGCGAATCGGCTGGACCAGCGGCGTGGAACCTGCGTCGCCGCCCGCTCCGCATGTACGGGCGTATCGGCCTGCTCGCGGCAGCCGCCGTGCGGCCCTTACCCCTTGAACACCTGCTCGCGGTGAAAGCGGAGGTAGCGCGCGGCGGGCCGGTCGGCGGGGTTGGCCGGCACGCGCACATGCGCGTCGGGCAGCAGCTGGTCGAGGGCCGGCGGGATGGCGCCCCTCGCCTTGATCAGCCGGTAGTCGTCGGTGAGCGAGATCAGTCCGCGGTCGAACATCCAGTGCACGGTGCCCGACAAGGCCAGTCCGTTGCGGATGCTGTCGGGGCCATGCGCGGCCACCGGCTGGATATGCGCCGCCTGCACCTCGGGACGGCCACCACCGTTGCGCAGACACCAGCCGGTGACGGCGCAGGTGTAGTCATAGGTCCGCCGCACCGCCTCCGAAAACGCCCGGTCGCGGAACGGCCGCCGCACCAGCTGCTCGACGAGCGGCCGCTCGAAATCCTCCGGCGGTTCCGCAAAGCCTGTGACGCCGGGGTGGGGCTCCGGCGCGCCCGCCTGCCGATCTGCAACCACTTCCCGGGAAAAACCCCGGCGGAGGATGGCGTAGTATTCATCATCGGTGACGTGGTGAACCGCACTCACCGCAAGCCCCGGGTTCAAGCTGCCATCCGGGTTGAGCAGCGAGCGCTCGTAGACCTGTCCGTTCTCCCGGAACGGGACGGGCTCGTCGAAATCAAGGTAATGGCGCACAAGGGCGTAGTAATGATCGGGACGACGGGGATCGGGCTCGATGTCCCAGACCTGGGCCGTCGCGAAATACACCATCCGCCCGCCGTCACGCCGGGATTCGTAGTAGACGATCCAGTCGCCGACCACCGCCCTCACGCGATCCAGGTACTGGCGCGGGAAATGGTAGCGCTCTTCGGGGCAGTCGTCATAGAGACCTTGCAGCTTGCAGATGAAGACGCCCTTCGTCATGCAGCCATCATACTCGCCCTCTTCAGGTCGCGTCCAGGCTCCGCCCGCCGCCGGGCGGCCGCCGCTGCTCGCGTGATCGTGAACGGGCGTGAGTTGCGCGGCCCGGACGGGCATGCCTAGATCCGAGGCGGGCAGCGGTTCACCGGAGGATGCGGGAGACATGCCATGGCCGCGGGACGCTGGAAGGGGGTGTCGGCCGCGGGGCTGGCGCTGATGCTGGCGGCGGCGCTGATGCCGGCGGCGGTGCGCGCCGACGGCCCCGCGGGCGATCCCGCCCGCGGGGAGCAGCTCTTCAAGCGCTGCCGGGCCTGCCATTCCGTCGAACCGGGCCGGAACAAGATCGGTCCGTCGCTTTACGGGGTCGTCGGCCGCAAGGCGGGCACGGCCCCCGGTTACGCCTACTCGCCCGCACTCAAGGGCGCGGAGTGGGTATTGACCGAGGAGATGCTCGACAAATGGATCGCCGGCCCGAAGAAGGTCCTGCCCGGCACGAAGATGATCTTCCCCGGCCTGCCGAACCCGCAGGACCGCGCGGACGTCATCGCCTTCCTGAAGCAGCACGGGCCGGCGGAGAAGTAGCCCTCCAACGCCGCCATGGCCCGGCCGGCGGATGCGGCACGCTCTCTTCCCGGCATCCGCCGGCGCGATCGGCGGATCCAAGGGCAGACGCAACAAGCCGCGGAAGCAGAGGATGTGACGACCGGCGGCGGGATTCGCCGCCTTCGCGGCGAATGACGAGGAGGATGGATGTCACCCGCCGGCCACTCTCTCTACGTCACCCGCCGGCTTGACCGGCGGGTCCGGCGGGAAGCGGAGCAATCACGGGCGTCAAGGTTGCATCAACTGGTTGTTGGGTTCGCCGATCAAGTCGGCGAATGACGAGAAAAAAGAGCGTCACCCGCCGGCTTGACCGGCGGGTCCAGCCGGCGGCGGGGCCGATCACGAACGCCCGTGCCGTTGTCACCGCCTCATGGGTTCGCCGGTCAAGCCGGCGAACGACGATTCCGTGGTCAATCGTCGGTCATCGGTGATCAGGGACCGGCATGGCGGGCGTCACCGGCCGCAGCCCCTCTCCTTCGTCACCCGCCGGCTCGCCCGGCGGGTCCAGCGCGAGAACGAGCAACCCCGGCGCGGGCTTTTGTCGCGTACGGCGCCTGGATTCGCCGCTTTCGCGGCGAATGACGAAAGAAGAGAGCGTCACCCGCCGGCGCTTCCTCTCTTTGCGTCACCCGCCGGCTTGACCGGCGGGTCCAACGGACAGCAGGGCCAACCGCCAAAGCCGGGATGGCCACCACCGCCCGATGGGTTCGCCGGTCAAGCCGGCGAACGACGCGAAGGGAGAGCGTCACCCGCCATGCGTCCGTCGCCAAAATGAAACCGATCACTGATGACCGATCACCGATGACTGGAAGGGTTCGCCGGTCAGGCCGGCGCATGACGCGACGGGGCATGGCCGGTGCGCCGGCCGCCATGCGCGCGCCTTCTTCGGATGTGAAGACGGGCGTTGGAACATCACCGGAGGCGGGCTATGGTGAGGCGTGCCGGCCGCGGGGCGGCCGGTGCGCGCGCAAGGCAGGGGAAGGCGGCACAGCGTCATGACGGATGTCGAACGCTACGCCCGGCGCATGGGCATCTTCGTGGTCGCGGCACTCGGGCTTGCCGTGCTGCTGGCCGGAGAGCTGTTTTCCGCCTTCGTCTCGAACGCCTATCTGAACGGCACGATTCTCGCCGTCCTCGTCTTCGGCATCGTGTTCCAGTTCCGCCAGGTGCTCGCGCTCGCGCCCGAGCTGAGGTGGCTCGACTCGGACGCCCGCCGGCGCGAAGAGGAGGGGGCGACGCCGCAGCCGAAGCCGCGTCTGCTTGCGGCGGTGGCCCAGCTCATCGCCGATCATCCCCCCGGGCGCGGGCCGATGCCGATCACGGCCGCGACCGAGCGGTCGCTGATCGAGGGCGTCGAATCGCGGCTGGACGAGGGGCGCGAGATCGGCCGCTATCTCACCCGCCTGCTCGTCTTCCTCGGCCTGCTCGGGACCTTCTGGGGGCTGCTGTCGGTGCTGGCGGCGATCGGCCAGACGATCTCGGGACTGTCGGTGGAGACCAGCGATGTCGGCCTCCTGTTCGAGAGCCTGAAGGCGGGGCTGGAGCGGCCGCTGGGCGGCATGGCGGTGGCCTTCTCCTCCTCGCTCTTCGGTCTCGGCGGGTCGCTCGTGCTCGGCTTCCTCGATCTGCAGACGAGCCAGGCCCAGCGGGCCTTCCTGCGCCGCTTCGAGGACTGGCTGCGCACCCACACCCGCCTCGTGGCCGGTGCCGGCACCGCCGGCGAGGAAGGAGCCGCGGGCGGGAGCGCGTATCTGGCCGCGCTCATCGAGCAGCTCGCCGACCATCTCGAGCGCATGGAGGCCCATGCCGCCGAGGACCGGCGTCTGCGCGAGAGCCGCGAGAAGATGCTGGCCGAGCTCAGGGACCATCTCGCCGCCCTGCATGCGGAGGCCGAGGCCGGGCGCGAGGCGCTCCATGCCATCCGCGACGTCACCGTCTCCGAGCTCAGGACTCTCGCGGGGCTGGCCGAAGGTCTCGCCGCCCGCAAGCCCGCCACCGATCCCGAGCTCAAAGCCCAGCTTGCGCGCATCGAGCAGGCGCTCGGCGATCTCGCCGCCGACATCCGCAGCGGCCGCGAGGCGCTGGCGGACAGCCTGCGCGACGATCTGAGACTGCTCGCCCGCACGGTGGCCAAGGCGCTGGAGGCCGCACGCCGGCCGGGCGGCGCCGATGACGGGGCAGGCGGACCGCAGCCATGAGACGCGCGCGCGGCGAGGGCGAGGACATAAGCTGGCCCGGCTTCGTGGACGCCCTGTCCACGCTGCTGCTCGTGCTCGTCTTCCTGCTGTCGCTGTTCGCGCTGTCCCAGTTCTTCCTCGGCAACGTCCTCTCCGGCCGCGACAAGGCGCTGGCCGAGCTCAGGGCCCAGCTCGCGCAGATGTCCGAGATGCTCAGTCTCGAGAAACGCACGAGCGAGGAATTGCGGCGCAATCTCGCCGAGCTGACCGCCAGCCTCCAGGCCGCCGAAGGCGAGCGCGATGCGCTGAAGAAGGCGCTCGAGGCCGCAAAGGAAAAGGAAAGCGCGGCCTCGGCCCGCCTGGCCGATCTGGAGCGGAAGGCGGCCGAGCAGGAACGCCGCATCCACGAGCTCGAGACCGAGCTGGGGGCGCGCGACGAGACGCTCGCGCAAGAGCGCGCACGCTCCGCCCGCCAGCGCAGCCAGATCGTGGAGCTGCAGGCGGCGCTGGCCGCCCTGCGCGAGCAGCTCGCCCGGCTCGAGGCGGCGCTCGAGGCCGCGGAGAAGAAGGACAAGGAACAGCAGGCGATCATCGCCGACCTCGGCCGCCGCCTCAATGTCGCGCTCGCCCAGAAGGTGGAGGAGCTGGCCGGCTACCGCTCGGAGTTCTTCGGCCGGCTGCGGCAGATCCTGGGGGATCGTCCGGACATCCGCGTCGTCGGCGACCGCTTCGTGCTTCAGGCCGAGCTGCTGTTCCCGACGGCAAGCGCCGAGATCGGCCCCGAAGGCCGCGAGGAGCTGCGCAAGGTCGCCGCCGTATTGAAGCAGATCGCCACCGAGATCCCGCCCGACATCGACTGGATCCTGCGCGTCGACGGCCACACTGACCGGCGGCCGATCCATACGCCGCAGTTCCGTGACAACTGGGATCTCTCCGCGGCGCGCGCGGTGGCCGTCGTGCGGTTTCTGATCAGCGAGGGCGTGCCACCCGGCCGCCTGGCGGCGGCCGCCTTCGCCCAGTACCAGCCGGTCGCCGAGGGCGACGACCCCGAATCGCTCGCCCGCAACCGCCGCATCGAGTTCCGCTTCACCCAGCGCTGAGGGCCGGGTGGCCGGATCAGCCGGCAAGCTCGCGCGCGGCCCGCGCCTTCGCGCGCTCGCGCCGGACGACCCAGGCGATGAAGGCGAAGGCCGTCGGGAACATCAGCACGCCATAGGCCGCACCGGGCAGCATCATGAGCTCGTCATGAAGCAGCGTGGCGCCCACGAACATGGCGAGCGAGCCGTTCTGGATGCCGCATTCGATGGTGATGGCGATGGCACGCGCGGGCGGCAGGCGGACGGCGAGCGCCAGCCCGTAGGCCGCGCCCATCGCCGCGATGTTGAGCAGAACGACGAGCGGCGCCACCGCGCCCGTGTAATGCACGACCCGCTCCCAGTCTACGGCGATCGCGGCCACGATCAGCCCGACGAAGCAGATGAGCGCGATCCGCCGCGCCCACGGCTCGATGCGCGCCGCCACGCGGGGCCACATCCCCGCGATGGCCATGCCGGAGGAGACGGGAACGAGCGTCATCGCGGTGACCGCGAGAATGGTGTCGGCCACCGAGATGGGAGGGGCTTCGCTGCCCATGAACACCGCAAGACCGGCGCTCACGATGAGCGGCAATGTCACCATGCTGGCAAGGGAGGTGGTGGCGGTGAGCGAGATCGAGAGCGCCGTATCGGCCCGCGCGAGATGGGTGAGGAAGTTCGACATCGGCCCGCCCGGGGAGGCGGCGATGATCACGAGACCGACCGCAAGCCGCGGGTCCGGCGCGGTCAGCGCCGCGACGGCAAATCCCAGAAGCGGCAGGACGACAAGCTGCGCGACAAGCCCGAGGGCGAAGGCCTTCGGCGCGCGCGCGACGGCGAGGAAGTCGCGCAGACGGAGCGCGAGCCCCATCGAAAACATCACCACCATCACGACGGCGGGGATGAGCCAGGCGGTGAGGATGTTCACCGGCCGCCTCCCTCCTCATCGAGCGAGGCGATCCAGGCGCGGATGAGCGCAACCCCTTCCTCGTGCACGATTGTGCGGCCCAGCTCCGGCATCATCACGCCAGGATCGGTGCTCTCCATCCGATAGAGCAGGATGGATTCATCGGGTCGGCCCGGCACGATGTCGTAGAGCAGGCTGCCGGCCCCGCGGCCGGCCGCCGTCGGCCGCTTCATGATCCCGAGATTGGGACCGACCGGTTGGTCCCAGGTCAGGAACAGGCCGGAGGTGGAGGCCGGCCCCTCGGGACGGTGGCAGTGCCCGCAGTTGACGTCGAGATAGGCCCGCGCCCGGGCGGCGAGCGGCGCGCGCCGATCGTCGAAGGCGGGCACGCGCGGGGCAGCGTCCGGGTCCGCGGGCGCGCCTTCGAGGATGCCGAGCCGCGTCCAGTGGACGAGCTGGTTTTCGACGACGCCGTCGCCGTAGTCATGGGCGACGTTGAGATTGCGCGCCTTGGGGCCGATGGGCGTGATCTCCCGCCCCAGCACGTGGCAGGCCTTGCACTGGTTCATGTTCGGGACCTGATAGCGGATGTGCCGCATGCGGCCGTCCGGCGCGGTGAAGGAGACGGGAATCGTCGCCCCCGCAAGCTTGAGCTCGGCATCGGTGAGATCCGCGCGCCAGACATAGGCGAACGCCCGCCAGCCGCGGGCGGAATGGACGAGAAGACGGGTTTCGATCGGGCGCACGCCGTCATCCGGGTGGCGCAGATCCGGCGCATAGGCGAAGGTCTTGACGAGAATGCTGCCCACCGGGAAGGCGAAGGCCTCCTTCGGGTCGTAGCGGGCCGCCAGACCCTCCGGCACGTACACCAGGCGGTATTTGAGCGCGTAGTCCGTAAACAGCGGGGTGGCGAGGTGATACGGCACCACGCCGTCGGCCGGCGTCAGGGTCTTCAGATCGGCGAACAGCCCCCATTCGGACAGCAGCCGCGCCGGCCGGCCGCTTTCGGCCAGGGTGTCGTTCACGGCCGCCGGCGCCCGCCCGCCGCTCGAGCAGGCGAGCAGGGCGGTGAGGGCGATGGCCGTCAGGCCGCGCACGCGCATCATCCCTTGCGCCACGATCACCGGCCGGCCGGCGCCGCATCCTGCGGCAGCGTCACGGCGGCGATGGGAGGCTCGAGCCGGCCGGAACCACGGTAGCGGGCCGCATCGCGGTCCACCGCCACGCGCCAGGGCAAAAGCTTCGCCCAGATCATGCGCAGAT
Organism: Rhodothalassiaceae bacterium; assembly: GCA_026004935.1. Lineage (NCBI taxonomy): Bacteria > Pseudomonadati > Pseudomonadota > Alphaproteobacteria > Rhodothalassiales > Rhodothalassiaceae > Rhodothalassiaceae bacterium. The sequence continues at coordinate 2,560,223 of BPKC01000001.1, read as the reverse complement.
TTGCAAAGCGCACGTCCGGGGCTTCCCGGATCATGATGCCCTCTTCCGGGGCGCGGCCGAAGAGGGCGTCGAGGAACGGCATCACGCCGTCGAAGACGATGTTCGCGCCCTCCTCGCCCAGCCGCTCCTTCAGCAGCCCGGCCAGCCGGCCTTCGGGCGCGAAGACGGGGGCGGCGAAGTCGTTGTCATGGATGAAGACGGCTGTCGGATGCGGGTCGTAGTGCGGGTCGTCGTACTCGAAGGGGTAGGAGACGACGAGCACGTCGGCGGTGGCGTTGCCGCGGAAGACGTTGGCGAAGACCTCGACGCGCCGGTTCGCCATGATCATGAGCCCGGCGCCCCGCGGCACATTGGCCACGATGTTGCCGGGCGGGGCGAAGTTGGGCTCGTCGTTGTCGACGACGCGGTTGCGGAAGACGCGGATGTCGTGCCCGCCCTGCTGCGGCAGGTTGGGCAGGTCGAAGACGAGGATGCCGCCGGTGTTGTGGGTGGCGAGATTGTCGTGGACGTCGGCGAAGAAGGAGTTTTCGATCTCTATGCCTGCGACGTTGCGCTCGGCGCGGGAGTTGCGCACCACGATGTGGCGCGATTGGCCGACATAGATGCCGGCATCGGACGCCCCGATCGCCACGCAGCCGTCGATGAGCACGTTTTCCGATTCCACCGGATAGAGGCCGTAGGAGCCGTTGGTGGGCTTGGGTCCACCGGTCCATTCGGTGCGCAGGCGGATGAAGGAGATGTTGCGCACGCCCTTCGCCTTGACGGCATCGCCCTTCGTGTCCTCGATCGCGAAGTCCTTGAGCGTGACGTCGTCGGCGGTGACCATCAGGCCCTCGCTGCCCGCCTCCTGGCCCGCGAAGGTGAGCACGGTCGCATCCATTCCCGCGCCCTCCACCGTCACCCGCGGCACGTCGAGGGAAAGGCCCCGGGTGATCTCGTAGCGGCCGGCGAGAAGCCGCACCGTGCCGCCCTCGGGCACCATGATGAGAGCCTCCTGCAGACGCTCCGTGGCATCGCCTCCGGGCGCCACCTCGATGATGGTCGCCGCCGCGTCGACGAACTGCTGGGCGGCCGCACGCGCAGGCGCGACCAACAGGACGGCAAGCAGCATCGGCGCGATGATCCCGCCCGCGCGATCTTTCGGGCGGAAACGGGCACGCGGCCCGTCAGGGGCTGATCCGGTCATCGATCTCTCCTCCTCGCGCGACGCACTTGACGCGGGGGAATCGACGCATCTAGCGAGGCCGAAGTCAATCCGCGGCTTTCGTGAGGAGCGGGGCATGGCGCGTGCGGCGGCGACGGCGGCGGAAGTTTCGGCCGTTCTTCCCGAGGATCTCGGCGTCTTCGGCGCGCGGGCCGACTTTCCGCTGGCGCGCGGGGCGCTCGCCGCGCTCGTCGCCGAGGCGCTCGCCGAGGACCTCGGCCCGGGCGATGTCACGAGTGCGGCGGTGGTGCCGGAGGACGCGCGCATGCGCGTCGTGATGCGGGCGCGCGAGCCGCTGGTGCTGGCGGGCCTGCCCCTTGCGGCCGCCTGCTTCGCCGCCCGAGACGCGCATGCGGCGATCACCGCGCATGCGGGCGACGGGGCGGAGCTTCGGGCCGGCGGCGTCGCACTCGAAGTCGAGGCGCGCGCGCGTGCGGTGCTGGAGGCCGAGCGCACGGCCCTCAACTTCGTCTGCCATCTTTCCGGGGTCGCGACGCTTGCGCGGCGCTTCGTCGATGCGGTCGCGGGCACGCGGGCGCGGATCCTCGACACCCGCAAGACCCTGCCGCTCTACCGCGCGCTCCAGAAATACGCGACCCGCTGCGGCGGGGCGATGAACCACCGCATGGGGCTTCATGACGCGATGCTGATCAAGGACAACCACATCGCCGTCGCCGGCGGGCTCGAGGCGGCGGTGGAAGCCGCGCGCCGCGCCGGCCACCGGGACATCGAGGTGGAATGCGACACCCTGGAGCAGGTCCGCGCGGCGCTGGCGCTCGGCGTCTCCCGCATCCTCCTCGACAACATGACCACCGACGAGCTCCGCCAAGCCGTCGCGCTCGCGGGTGGACGGGCGGTGCTGGAGGCATCCGGTGGCGTGCGGCTCGAGACCGTGCGCGCCATCGCCGAGACGGGGGTGGACTTCATCTCCATCGGCCGCCTGACGATGAGCGCGCCGGCGGTCGATCTCGGCCTCGATGCGCTCGCGGCGGACTGAGGCGGGAGCCGACATGGCGCGCACTAGGGGCGATGGACGGATCAAAGCCGGGCTGATGGCGTTGGCCGGGATGCTGGGGGCCGCGGGACTCGCGCTTCTCGCCTGGTCGGCGCATGGGGCGGATGGTGCTGAGGCGAGCCGCTGGCTGCATCATGCGGGCCTCATCGCCCTGGTGCATGCACCGGTCATGATCCTGCTCGCGGGCGGCGAGGCGCTTCCGAAGGGTGCGAAGCGGCTCGGGCGCTGGGGGTGCGGGCTCATCGTCTGCGGCGTGCTGCTGTTCGTCGCGACTTTGACCCTGCGCGCGGCATGCGGTCTGCCCGCCGGCCATCCCGTGGCGCGGCTCACGCCCGTCGGCGGGACGCTCGCGATCGCGGGCTGGCTCGTCATCGCGGCCGCCGGCCTGCGGGCACTGTTCGCCGCACGGGACTCATGACGCTTCGGCGCCGGACGCCGCCGCCGTTCAGACGCGGGTCCGGAAGGCGGCAGGCGTCATGCCGTTCCATGAGACGAAGGCGCGGCGGAAGCTGCGGGTATCGGCGTAACCCAAGTCTTCCGCGACGCGATCGACGCTCCAGCCCTGGGCGAGCAGAAGGCGCGCCCGCTCGTTGGTCAGCTCCGCCCGCAACTGGCGGAACCGCGCGCCCTCGGATCGCAGATGCCGCCGCAGGGTGCGCGGCGCGACATGCAGCGCCGCCGCCACATCTTCGAGACTGGTGCAGCCCCGGTGCAGCGCGGCGCGCACGCGGCCCGTCCAGCTCCTGTGCCAGACGCCGCCCGATTCCCGCTCGCGAATGATGGAAGCGATCACGCCATAGATGGCATGCGGCTTCGGCAGATCCTTCAGCTGCACCGACGGACTGAGCAGTCCGGCTTCCGCCTTGTACAGCAGGGCGTAGGCCGGCCGCCCCCAGCAGATGCGCTGCGTGAAGATCCCGAGATGACCCGGCACCGGACTGTCGGGATCATGCTTGCGCTTGGTCCATACGGCCAGGAGGTAGTCGTCGAGATTTGTTTGGCATATGAACGAAAATAGATTGTGCATAAGAATGAGAATGCATTCCATAAGACTATTAGATTCGGCACTGGATAGTCTCTCTTTGTATGGAAATTTCGTATTGTCGATGGCATATTTGATGACGCCGTCCCTGTTCGCAACCGTATTGTAAGGCCCGCCATGAAGATAGTTGAAGCTGTCCGCCATGTCCTTCAGGGTGTCGGCAAGGGTGTCGGCCCGGCGCGTGCGTGACAGCACGAAGTGAAAGGTTCCGGCTACCAGCGGCCGCTGCGAGAGCAGGAGTGTTTCGTCACCGGTCTCGCAGGCGACACGCTCCATCAGAAAGAAATAATCCGCAAGGCCCAGCACCGGAGGGCTTTGCAGGGGCGGGCGGCGGCCCTGTTCACGTGCGCATCGTGCGAGAAGATCCCGAAGGTCGATGCCTTCCGCCGCCAGCCTGCGATGGAGGAGCCCGATCAGAGCCGGGTCCACCGGCCAGACGATTGGCTCTCCAGCGGTGGACGCTGCTCTGAACTCTGCCATGCCATTTTACCCCGCCAGTCCGAATCCCCGTCGTGGGGCCCGCTCCTGCGGGCGGGTCGTGCCTGATCGGCGGAAAGACGCTCCCGCACGCCGGCGATGCGGACGTGACCCGGCGGCGTCACCCGCCCACGGCCCGCCCCTGATACCACAAATTGCCGGAAATTGCCCGGGGATTGAAGGTTCGCCCCCGCATTCCGGCATCCGCCGCTGGCCGGAACTGTCCCCCCTGCTTGGCCCGATCGGCCATTTTCGTGCGACGGGCCGCGGAGCCATGATCGAGGCTGCGAAGGAGCCGATGCGACGAAGGTCGGGCCATGGATGCGTGGTGGAGACAGGGGCAGGAGGCTGCAGGATGATGGTGAACGGCTGGACTCGCGGGACGGAGGCAGAAGGGGCGGACGGCGGGGAGGCGCGGCTTCGGCGGTGCGTACTGGCGGCACTGATGCTATCGGCCGCTTCCATCTCCTGGACTTACGTGGCGCGTGCGGGCGGCGATGACGAGCCGTCGGCCCGCGAGCTGGAGCAGGAGCGGCCGGCGCAGGATTCCGCCGGCGGAGTACAGCGGGAGTCCGCTCCCGAGCTGGAGGAGATCGTCGTCACGGCCCGGCGGTATCGGGAGGCTCTCTTCCGGGTCCCCGGGTCGGTGTCGGCCTTTTCCGAGGACCAGCTCGGGCAGCTCCAGGCCACCGACATGCGCCGCGTGCAGTACGCGGTGCCGAACTTCTATTTCGAGCGCAGCGACTCCTCGAACGCCATCGTGTATTTGCGCGGAATCGGCCAGAATGATTCGCTGCCCTTCGTCGAGCCGGGCGTCGCCGTCTATGTGGACGACGTCTACATGGCGCGCAGCCAGGCAGCCTTCATCGAATTGTTCGACGTGGAGCGGATCGAGGTCCTGCGCGGGCCGCAGGGCACGCTCTACGGGAGGAACTCCCCCGGCGGCGCCGTCAAGCTGATCACGAGGCAGCCCGGCGACGAGCTCGAGGCCCATGTCGAGGTCGGAACGGGCCGATTTGGCCTTGCCACCACGAATCTGCGGGTGATGGGGCCGCTGACCGGCGACGGCCGGCTCAAGGGCAAGATCGCTGCCACGGCGACCCATCGCAATGGGTTCTTCCGCAACGTCGTCGAAGGCGGCCACGACGGCGATACCGCCCTTGGCGCTTGGCGGGCCGAGCTGGTGTGGGACCCCAGGCCCGAGCTTTCCATCTCCTTTACGAGCGACGGCAAGATCGAACGGCCGAAGCGGTCGCTCACCCCCATCCGCAAGACGCCGCTGACGGTATTTCCCGATCCCGTGGGCGATCCCGCGAAGGCCATCACCTTTCCGCCGACGGAAGACGCGTTCGGCACGCCCTATGTCGTGGAGGGCACGGCCAACGACTTCGCCGATCTGACCTCCTACGGCTTCACCCTGCATCTGAGATGGGATTTCGCTCGCGACTGGACCCTCTACTGGATCGCTTCCCACCGCGAGCTCGACTGGGACCTGCTTCTGGACGCGGATGACACTCCTTTTGCGGACCTGGACATCCCCGTCTTCGAGCACGATCGGCAGACGACCAGCGAGATCCGTCTGAACTACGGAGGAGCGCGGCGTCTCCGGTTCACGGGCGGAGTCTATTACTTTCATGACTTCGACAGGGTTCTTGCCGGCTTTGACGATCTCAATGCGCCGTTTACCTTCAACGGCATCACGATACCCATCTTTCTTGTCGGCGTGCCGTCGAGCGGGTACGGGGAAAGCCGGCAGAGGACGGACTCGTTCGCCGTCTTCGGTGATCTCACCTTCGAGCTCGCGGCGGACACGGAAATCGAATTCGGTCTGCGCTACACCTACGACGAAAAACGCATGCGCCGGCGCAACGAGTTCTTTTTCAACCCGGATCTGTTTCTGAGCCGGGATTTTCCGCCGTTTCTGGCCGGACTGGGGTTTCCGGGCGAAAATCTGCTCGGAAAGAAGGACTTCGACGCCTTCACGCCGCGGGTCGTCATCCGTCATGACGTGGACGAGGACAACATCGTCTACGCTTCCGTTTCGCGCGGGTTCAAAAGCGGCGGTTTTCCGGGCCGCGCCTTCGACTCCATCGGCTTCAGGCCCTTCGCGCCGGAGCGCGTGTGGACCTTCGAAGGGGGAATCAAGGGACGCACGTCCGATCGCCGGCTGAGCTACGCGCTGGCCTACTTCTACAACAGATACCGCGATTTGCAGCTCAACGGTTTCGGGCAGGATCCGAACACGGGCCGCTTCGTCTCGCTCTTTACCAATGCGGCCCAGGCGCGCATTCAGGGGGTGGAGGCCACGGCAACGGCACAGCTGCTGCCCGGTCTCACGTTTGAGGGATCGGCCGGCTTTCTTGATGCGGACTACAAGAAGTTCTTCACTCTGGTGCGCGGCGTGCTCACGGATGTCAGCAACCGTCGGCTGCCGAACTCGCCCAAATGGACGGGGTTCCTGGGCGCCACATATGACGCGCCGATCGCCGGCGGCTGGAGCCTCCGCCTGCACGTGGATGCCGCCTATCGCGGCGACCACGCGAACGAGACGACCGATTCGCCCAATCTCGCGGTCAAGAAGGTCGTCTTCCTCAACGCGCTCGCGTCGGTCGTGACGGAGGACGGGCGCTGGGAACTGCGCTTCGGCGCCACCAATCTGACGGACAGGGCGCGTGCGGCCCAGAGCTTCAACACGTCGGAATTTTCTGGTGTCGAGACCGCTTTCATGGGGCCGCCCCGGTTGTGGGAGCTGCGCCTGATATGGCGGCGCTAGAAGACGCATGGACGCGCGCGGTCATCCCCACGCTCTTGATCCGGAGCTCGCCCGTCTTCTTGCCGAGGTCGAGCTCCGGGCCGGGCAGCTGAGCCGGCGGCATCCGGACCGGGTGGCTCTTGCGCGGGCGCTGACGCGCTGGTTGATGCGGACTTGCGCGCCTCGCGTCCCGTCGCCGGTGGGTGTCGAGCTTCTGTCGATCCGCACGGGATGCGGGGATGTTCCGCTTCGGCTGTACCGCCCGGGGGCGAAGCCGGCGGGCCGACCGGTTCCGCTCGTTCTCTTCTTTCATGGCGGGGGGTGGATGGCGGGCTCGGCCGAAGACTATGACCCCTTCGTCAGGACGCTGTGCGCGCTGACGCAGCTGCCGTTCGCGAGCGTCGACTATCGTCTCGCCCCGGAAAATCCCTTTCCCGCGGCCCACCAGGACTGTCTGCGTGCGGCCGAGTGGGTTTTCGCCCACGCGCACGAGATCGGTGTTCAGCGGGAGGCGGTGATGGTGATGGGCGACAGCGCCGGCGCCGCCCTGGCCGCCGCAACCGCCTGGCGGCTCGCTCGGCGCGGCCGCGGGCGCTTCCGCCGCGCCTACCTGCTCTACCCCTTTCTCGACCTGCGCGGTGATCACGGCCGCCATCCTTCCCGCCTCGCCTACGGGGACGGCCGTTTCCTCATTTCCGTGGACGATCTCGCGCATTCGGCCGACACCTATCTGCGCCGCGCGGGCCGCGCCGAGCAGGCGATCGTCTCGCCCCTGCTTCTCCCGGAGCTTTCCCTGCTTCCTCCGACGACCCTCATCATCGCCGGCTTCGATCCGCTGGCCGATGAGGCGAAGGCCTTCGCAAGCAGACTCGTGGATGCGGGTGTCGAGACGACGGGAAAGCTCTTTCCGACCGCCATTCACGGATTCCTGCCATTCGGCGATCTGGCCATCGCGCGCGTCGGCCGCGCCTGGCTTGCCGGCCGGGTCAGGGGCGACCTAGCTGCCGACGAATGCGGAGATGGGGCGTCACGATCAGAGGAGGCAGGGGTGCCGCCATGACGAGACCGATTTCTGCCGTTGGGCGTACGGAGCCCGCTGCGGGACGGCCCGATCGACGACGGCGCGCGTCGGCCGCCCGACTTGCGGCGGCTCTTGCCGCGCTTCAGGTGATGAGCTGCCCGGGCTGGATACGGGCCGCGGAGGCGGCACCGGTCCTCGAGGCCGGCTTCACATCGGGCATCGAGAACGGCTGGGTGCGCGTCGAGCGCTGGCGGGATCCGGATCCCGCCTTCACCGCCGAGCCCTTTCCGCCCGATGGCCGGGGTGACCAGACGGGACAGCGGGCCGTGTTCTTCGGCTCGGCGCAACCGCACTCGAGCAGGTTTCTGCTCTATTACGCGCCCGGCTGGGACCGCGGCTGGCGTCCGGTGCCCGTACTCCTGGTTCACGGCGCGACCCAGAACGCCGATCAGGCCTGGGCGAATCCGGCGGACTCGACGGGCGCCTGCGGGCGGGCAAACTGCCCGTCCACGGGACTCATGCAGGCGCTGGCGGCCCAAGGTTACCGGGTCTTCGCGATCAATTTTCCGCACACGAACGGCGACGGCTATTTCTGGGCCCAGCAGATCGCGGATGCCATCGCGATCATCAGGGACCGGACGGGCAGCGCCAAGGTCGACATCATTGCCTGGTCCAAAGGCGCCTTCAATGCGCGGATGTACGTATCATCACTGCGACAAAGCTGGGGCGACGCCTATCGCGGCGACGTCAGGCGCCTCATTCTGATCGGCGGCCCCAACAACGGCTTCGACTGGTCCTTCAGACATGGCACCTACGGCAGCCTCAGCGTCTATCCCGAGTGCGGGGGTATCGTAAACGGGCCGGCGGTGCACGACTGGTTCGTGTGCTTCGGCTGGTGGTGGTACCATCCTGAATGGACGTATGGATCCGTGATCTTCCCGGGGCCCGCCCAGATGCTCAAGCGCTGGGATTCCGTATATGCCCCGGCGCTGTTCGAGGCGGACGCGTGGACGACCTATTACGGCGGGTGGGGCTTCTTCTCCCACAGTCCCGGGATTTCGGCGCATCTTGACCGCTCGCTCGTCGACCCTCTACGCGCGGCAGGGATACCGCCGACCGTCGCCACCTATCTCCTGTGCGGCGACCAGAACGACATCCCGCTGCTCCACAACGAACACACGGGACCCTCCGACGGCGTGATCTTTCTTGCGAGCTGCCGCGATACGGGCGGGATCGGCTTCGTCGCGGGGGCCGAGACGATCGCCGCGAACCACTTGGAGCTGGGCTGGCATCAGGCTGCCGTCGACCGGATTCTGGCCTGGCTCGGCGCGCCGTAAGGGCAGGCTCGCGCTCTGGTGCTCCGTCCACATGGCACGGGACTCTCACACCCGGCCGTAGTCGTCGCTGATGCGCTCGATGTCGGCCTCGTCGAGGACCGGGCCCGTCTGCACCTCGATGAAGACCATGGTGCCGGCCCCGGGATTGGCGATCTGGTGCAGGCTGCCGACGGGGATGTGAACGCGCGCGGGCGCCTTCAGCCGCATCTCCTCGTCACCGACCCGCACCACGGCCTCGCCCTGGACGAGGATCCAGTCCTCCGCGCGATGCCTGTGGCGCTGGAGGGAGAGGCGGTGGCCGGGGTGCACCTCGATGCGCTTGACGGCGAACCCCTCGCCGACATCCAGCACCGTCCAGCGCCCCCATGGCCGCTCGTCGGATGCGCCGACCTCGTAGCTGTTGGTCATGGTCCGCCGGCCTCCTTCCTGTCCGACCGCATCCCGATGGTCGTCTCCCGGCTCCGCCCGGCCGTCGTCGGCGGACGATACTGGGCCGTCGTTCCCCGCACCATCAGCTCCACGGGGATGAAGCGGCCGTGGGGCTGCCCGCCCTCGATCGCCTCGGCAAGAAGCTCGGCCACCGCATGCACCAGTCCCTCGCGGTCCTGGCGGATGGTCGTCAGATGCTCGCCGTAGCCGGGCAGATCGTCGAAACCGATGACCGAGACGTCGCGCGGCACGTCGAGCCCGGTCTCCTCCAGCGCCACGAGCGCGCCGATGGCCATCTCGTCGGACAGCGCAAAGATGGCGCTGAAGCGAAGACCCGCCCGCAACGCATCGCGTACCGCAAGATAGCCGCCGAGCTCGGTGAACTGGCCGTTGACCACATGGCTCGCCGGCAGCTCGAGGCCTGCGGCGGCAAGGGCGTCCGCAAACCCGCGCTGGCGCTCGTGCGAGGCGAAGGTCAGCAGATGCGCCCCCGGCAGACCGCGGCGTCTGACGCCCCCGGTGACGAAGAGGATCTCGCGATGTCCCAGCTTGACGAGATGCTCGCCGGCCAGCCGTCCGCCGGCATACTCGTCGGACAGGGCCCAGAAGCAGCCGTCGGCCGGACCCAGGGCCACGAAGGGAATGCCCCGCTCCTTCAGAAACGCGATGCGGGGATCCTCGTCGAGGACAGATCCCAGAATGAACGCATCCGCGAGACGGGCCGGCAGGCCGCGCGCATCGGTCTCTATCACTTCGAGCTGAAAGCCGCGACCGAACAGTTCGCGATAGAGCAGGTCGCGCACCAGCGCGTAGTGCCGGGCCAGCGGGTTGCCGAATCCGAAATTGAATCCGATCCGCTGAGCCCGCCCGAGGGAAAGTTCGCGGGCGAGGCGGGACGGGCGATATTCCAGCCGCCGCATCACGGCCAGGACGCGCGCGCGCTTTTCCGGATCGACGCCGGGCTTGCGGTTCAGCACGCGGCTAGCGGTCGCAACCGACACCCCCGCTTCTTCCGCAACCCGGCGGATCGTCACGGCGTTCCGCTGGCTCCGGCGCCGACGGGCCTTGCGGCCTGAGTCGCGCCCGCGGTCGTTCCCGGGATCGCCCCGGGCGGCCCGGGGCCGTGAACTGTCTGCGCGCTCAGCCATCGTGGGGCACGATCAGGATGGCTCTGAAGTCGTTGACGTTCAGCGGAATCGGCCCGGTCGCGAGCAGACCGCCGATCCTCTCGAACAGACTCAACGTTTCATTCTGCGCAAGCAGCCGCTCCACCGGCAAGGCCGTCTCCTCGACTTTGCACCAGCTCTCCGTCGTGATGACGCCTCCCGCATGGCCGCTCGAGCCGTCCCGTCCGTCGGTGTCGGCGGCCAGTGCGGCAATTCCCTCCTCACCCCCCAGTTCCTGAAGCATCGTCGCAAGATAGGTCAAGTTCGGACCGCCGCGGCCCGCGGCTTTGCGCACCCGCACCGTGAGCTCGCCGCCGGAAAGCACGAGCACCGGGGTCCTGCGGGTGGCGAGCAGCCGTCTTGCGAGCTCGGCATGGGCACGCCCGATCTCTTCGGCGTCGCCGGCAATGCGATCGGTAAGGTCGACGACGTCCAGACCCGCCGCGCGCGCGATCTCCGCCGCCTCCCGCAGAAGATCCGCGCCCGTGGCCAACACGAAGACGGGATCGCGGGCGGTTTGCAGCCCGTGCGTGTCACTCGGGCTGGGGCGGCCCAGCACGGCAAGCCATTTCTTTCGGTGAGGGGCCCCGTGCCGGCTCAGAATGGCCCGCGCCCGCTGCGGCGCGGGCTCGGTCGGAATGCTCGGACCCGAGGCGACAAGCGCCGGGTCGTCGCCGACGACGTCGGAAATCACGAACGTGACCCGCAGGCCCACGGCGGATGCGGCGGCCGCCAGCCTGCCCCCCTTGACCGCGGAGAGGTGGCGGCGGGCCAGGTTGATATCCGCGATGGGCGCACCGGAGAGCACGAGATGACGGACGATGTCCCGTTTCTCGCGCAGGGTCAGCGGCGGCAGGGGAGCAGCGAGCGTCGCCGAGCCGCCCCCGGTGGCCAGAAACAGCACCCGGTCCGCCCTGGTGCCGCGGCGCATCAGGGCAAGCGCGCGTTCGGCCGCCTTCCGGCTGTTTTCGTCGGGAACGGGATGTCCCGCCACGACCACGCCGATGCCCGCGTCCCGCAGCACCTCTTCGCAGCCGTCCGCATATCCTTCCGGAACGCTGACCAGTCCGATGGTCGGGCCTTGGAGATGCTCCACCGCGCCTGCGGCGAGGGCTGCCGCCGCTTTGCCATAGCCCACGACGATGGTTCGTCCCTCGGGATGCGCGGGCGCCGTGCCAAGTTGCGGACAGCGGGTCGTGATCTGCACCCAGTGTCTGCGCAGGAGACGCCGCGGCTCGAGCCGCGCCGTCGCCTCGCGGAAGAGGTCTTCCAGAAAGCGGCGCTGAAAGGCGGGATCGCGCCACATCTGCGTGCGCACACTCCTCTGCGGGTGACAGCTCATCCGTCCGCCTGTCACCCCTTCAGGTGACCGAATGCCGCGCCCGTGGCCAACAGAGCCAGAAAGACGGCATAAAGCGCCCATCCGGTCGGCGCGCAGAGCTCTCTCCACGCGGCCTGCGAAGCGGCATCCGGCATAGAACGCGGAGCCGGGGCCAGGCGGGAGACGGCTCCGCCGATGCCCAGTGCCACGAGGCAGCCGACGGCGTTCCACCAGAACCAGAAGACCTGCGGGAAGAACAGCCAGAGCCCGAGATTGACGGCGAGTCCACCCAGCAGGCCGGCGATCGCGGCGCGGCCTCCTGCGCGGGGTGAAACCACGGCCAGCAGGAAAACCGCGAGAATGGGGCCATAGAAGAGCGAGCCGATCTTGTTGATCGCCTCGATAACCGTGGGTGCGATGCGCGCGACGAGACCCGAGAATGCGAGCGTGAACGCGCCCCAGCCGATGGCCGCCCAGCGCGCCCACACGAGCGTGCGCCCCGGTTCCTGCGGGCGTCCCCGCAGGCGGCACCAGTCCTCCACGCTCACGGCGGCAAGACTGTTGATCGCGGATGACAGCGAGGACATCGCGGCCGCCAGGATGCCGACGAACACGAAGCCGATCAGCCCGTGCGGCAGATAGGTGAGGATGAAGAGCGGGATCAGCCGATCCGGCTCGGAGGCGGAAACCTGCGCGCCGAATCCGGGGTGGCGCATGGCCAGCGCCCCTACCACCAGCCCCATGAGACAGTAGGTAAGCGTGATCGGCCCGCGCAGGAGGCCGTTTGCCAGCAGCACGCGGCGCCCGGCCCGATAGTCCTTTGCGGCAAGCAGCCGCTGGGCCTGGGTCTGGTCGCAGCCGTAGTAGGATGCATAGAGCACGATGCCGCCGAAGATCATGGGCCACAGGCCGAATTCGTCTCCGGAAAACCCGAGCGAGCCGGTGCGCAGAACCGTGAGCCGGGTCGGATCGACGGCATCCAGCAGCACCGACCATCCTCCGAGCGCCGCCAGACCGAAGGCAAGGCAGGTCAAAATCGCGGTGACGATGATCGTCATCTGGATCGCATCCCCGATCACCACCGCCCGCATTCCGCCCATGATCGAATAGAGGGCGGTGCCGGCCCCCACGATGATGAGAGACTGCCAGAAGGGGACGCCGAACCCGGCCTTCAGGATTACGGCCACCGCGTAGATCGTGACCGCCGTCGCAAGACCGCGCGAAAGCTGGAAGGTCGAAGACAGGGCGAGGCGCGTCCCCAGTCCGAACCGGCGCTCGATGAACTCGTAGATCGTCACGACCCCGCTGCGATACAGAGCCGGCGCAACGGTCGCGAGAACGAGCGCGATGCCGAGCGGGACGCCGAACTCATAGGCGAGCCAGACCATGCCGCCTCCCTCGCGCAGGCCCACGAAAGCCGGCGCCGAGACGAAGCTGATGGCGCCGAGCTGGGTGGCCATCGCCGACAGCGCCAGCGCGGGCCAGCCGAGCCGCCCATCGGCAAGAAAGTAATCGCGTTCACCGCGCTGGTGGCGGAAGATGAATCCGAGCACAAGCATGCCCCCAAGATAGGCGATGATGACGGCGTAATCGAACGGGTTCATCGGCTGCATCCCCTCCGGCTCATTGGTAGATCTCGGGCCGCCGGTGGCGCGCCACCGGCTCGCGCTCACGCCAGGCTGCGGCGGCGGCAAGATCGAGATCGGCCGTACAGCAGCCACCACGGGCATGACCCAGCGTCGCCAGCCTGTCTCCCAGGTGATCAAAGATGGCGGAATGGCCGCCCATCGGGAAGAGCCGGCTGGATCCCAGGCAGGCGGCGGCCAGGGGCAATTGCGTGAAGACGGCCGCACCGGCGGCGCGCCGGTGCACGATCCGCCAGTCGAATCCGCGGGGAACGGCGGACAGAACGCACAGCCAGTCCGCACCCCTCTCGGCGAGAAGATGAGCCGCTTCCCAGAACGCCAGATCGAAGCAGATGAGCACGCCGATCCGGCCGAGGCGGGTCTTCAGCGGTACGAGCCCTTCGCCCGGTGCCAGAAATCCCTCCGTCCAATGCACATGGACCTTGTCGCAGACGAGATGGACGCCGGTGCGGGGATCGAGAAAGGCGGCCCGGCTCACGAGACGGCCGTTCTCCGCGTCAAGGCAGCCGAAAAGGATCGCCTGATCGTGTCGTTCGGCCAGCGACATCACCGTGTCCGCCTGCGCGCTGGCGCGGATGAGGGATGCGGCGTGCTCATGATCCCGCCCGCGGAGCCGGCCCGCGCGCAGAACCTCGGCCGCCAGTGTGGTATGGGCCGCATATTCCGGCAGCAGCACGATGTCGCAGTCGCTCAGCCGTTGCAGGGCGGAGGCGATCCGGGCGGCAACCCTGACGGAATCCGACAGTGCGAACTGGCAGATGCCCACGCGCAGCTTCTCCCCTCGGCGCGCGGCGCCTTCGGCCGGTGCGGCGGATCGTTCCCGTGGCTGTCCGGAGGTGCGGGCCATGGCTTTCACCGGCTCACGCGCCGTCCGCTTGCCGGCTGGCGCGTGCCGCGTCCTGTCGGTGTTCGGGAGTTCTGCCGGCCCAGGCGAGCCAGATGGCCGCCGTCCAGGAGAAGTCTGCGCCCCCGCTCGCCGCGCCATCGATGGGCGAGAAGGCCTCGAAGAAACCCGTTTTGCGGATCAGACTGGCCGTATCCAGGCGGATGCGTTCGGCCCAGCGGCCGTATCCCGTCTCCTCGAGTCCGCGGGCGATGAGAAAATTGACGACGGCCCAGACGGGGCCGCGCCAGTAGCGCAAAGGATCGAACGCCTCATGCCGCGGGTCGAGGCTCGGCACAACAAACCTGCAGTGCGCGGCGATATCCTCAAGATGGGCGATCAGCCGCCCGCGCTGCCGGGCGTTGCCGATCCCCGCGTAGAACGCAAGGAACGAGGCATTCGTGATGACGCGAACGGGAGCGCCGGTTCTCAGATCGAGAGAGCAGAAGGCGCCCGGATCCTCCTGCCACAGCCGCTGCATCGCCGTCTCCGCCCGCGCGACGCTCGAGCGGGTCTCGGCGGCCTCCTCCGTGCGGCCGAGTCGCTCGGCGATGACCGCAAGATCCCGCTCGGCGCGCAGAAAGATGGCGGCCAGCCCGAAGTCGATGACGCGAAAGGGCCCTTCGGCGGCGATGACGCGCTGGTCCCAGCCCTTGTCGCGGCCGAACTGGAGGAGGGCGAGATAGCGGTCGTAGTCCCGCTTGGTGGGACGCATGCCGTGTTCGAGCTTCGTGATGTCCCGGCGCTCATAGGGTTCGATCGCGCTGGTGTCGACGGCCTCGCCCGGGGCGTCCCACTCGACCGAATTGTCGCGTCCGCTCTCCCAGGGGTGAATGATGAGCGGCAGACCGAAACCTTCCGGATCGCGCGCCCGGCGGAACCACCGATGCCAGGCCAGCAGACGCGGGTAGAGATCGGCCACCACCATATCGGCGGCGCTTCCCTGGCGCTCCCACATCCAGCGCACGACACTGGCCGCCACCGGTGGCTGCGTAATGCCGGAGGTGGCCGGTGCGCGTTTCACGCGCCAGACGTCAGGCCCCGGGAAATAGCCGGGATCCTGCTGCCAGAAGACGATGTGGGGAAGAAACCCGTCCTCCCATTGGGCGGCAAAGAGGGTCTGAAGCTCCCGCCAAGCGCGGTGCGAATCGATCTCCTGCCAGCCGAGCGCTACGAATGCCGAGTCCCAGTTCCACTGGAACGGATAGACATGGGGATTGGGCACCGTATAGCCGCCGCGGTCGTTCGCGTGGAGGATGCGGCGCGCCTGCGCATCGAGATCATCCCGTCGCCCTGTCGCCATCTTCGCCATCGATCCCCTTGACCTGCCATCCTCTTCGAGGAAAAGCCGCTTCATGCCTTCCGCGGGCGGGCCGCCGGCCGCATGACCGGGTGGCATGGCCGGCCAGGCGGCGCGGAAAAGGAGGGGCGGGGCCGGCCAAGAAAGGATCGCAGCCCCGCCCCCACCGCACGACTCCCTAGAAGTCGTAGCGCAGACGGAAGGTGAATTGCCTGGGCAGAATGGGACGCCCCACGAAGAAGGCCCCGGCGGACGACTGCGCGTTGCCGACGCGCGGGCTCCCCTCGGTGATGCCGTCGCTGTTGAACAGATTGAAGATCGCGACGGATGCCCGCACGAACTGGCCGTCGGCAATCTCGAAGCGATAGCCGGCCTCCAGCCGCGTGAGGTTGAACCCGTCGAGGCGGACGTTGTTGGCATTGCTGGAGAACGTCCTGCCCTGGAATGTGTTGAAGATCGCGACGTCGAACCGGCCATCGTCATAGACGAGCCCGCTGTTGACGAACACGCGCGGCTGGCGCGGCATCTCGTTGCCGACGAACTGCGGGGAGCCCTCGAAGCTCGTGAACTGGTGGTCCTGGAAGGTGACATTGGCCGAGAAGGTGAGGTTCTCGGTGATCGTCACCTCGCCCGTGGCCTCCACGCCGAAGGTGCGGGTGCCGACGAGATTGGCGACATTGATCGTCTGGCCGGGGTTGTTCGGATCGTTGATGAAGCGGATGTCCTGACGGTTCGACAGCTTCACCCAGAAGCCCGTGATGGTGGCGGCAAACCGGGCGTTCTGGTACTTCGCGCCGACCTCGGACTGCTTGATGACCTCCGCCTCATACTGGCTCGGATTGCCGAAGGGATCGAACCGCACGCCCCGCAGCTGCGGAAAGAAGAAGCCGCGCGAGAAATTGGCGAACAGGTTGAGGTTGCGGCTGACCTCGTATCCCACCGCGGCTGCTGCTGCCCAGGCCGTGGTGCGCACTCTGCCCTTCAGGAAGTCGCCGGTGCCGAAGACGACGTCGCGCAGGGCCTGCGCGAGCATCGGATCGTCGCTGATGGTGAAGGTGCCCGTCATCTCGCGCAGCAGATCACCGATCATGCGCTCGACCCGGACGCCGACGTCGATGCTCCACGGCCCGGACACCATCTGGTCCGCGGCATAGGCTGCAAAGCGGGTCGCCGTGTGCTTGTTGTTGCTGTAGCCGGTGCCGGCGTTGAGCAGGCCGTTCTGCGAGACGATCTGTTCCGATCCGTCGGGCAGGGTGACGGTCAGGTCCACGAGCCGCGGACGGTTCGAGAACTCGCCCAGGTAGGTCAGAATCGTGTCCACGTCGTCGGCTTCCGCGCGGGCGAAGAAGCCGCCGAGCGTGAAGGTGTGGTCGACGTTGCCGGTTACGGCATCACGCCGGATGTTTGCTTCGAAGGTGAAGTCGTTCGCCGGCCGCAGGCGATCGAGGATGCGGTTGGCGAACAGCAGGAAGTTGGCCGGCACCGGCTCCCCGCTTTCCGTGAAGGTGAAATTTGCATTGGAAAGATCGGGAAGACCGCGCGCCTCCAAGAAACCGGCCAGGGTTTCGGGAACGTTGACGATTCCATCGCCATCGAGGAACAGATTGAACTCGTGGCTGTAGCGGGCGTACTTGCTCTTCACGTTGAGCCGCCAGTCGTCACCCAGATCCTTGTCCAACGCGAAGCCGATCGCCCCGCCTTCCGTGCGTACGCCGTGACGGATGCGAGTCTGGTAACGGCCGTCCGGACGGTCGAAGCTCAGGAAGTTCGCGTCGTCCGTCTGGACGGTGAAGACGCGCTTGCCGTCATTGCCGATCGCCCGCTTCTTCGTTGCGCCATCCAGCGGGAAGGGCAGGAAGAACTGGACGTCGTCATTGATGACCTGGCCGAAGATCCGGAAATCGCCGGAGCCGTCCGAGAATTCCTTCTTGATATTGGCGCGCAGCTGGAAACCCTGCGTCGGAAAGCCCGTCTTGATGGGGCCCTCGTCATAGCGATAGTAGCCGGAGATGGCGTAGTAGAGCCCGTTGTCCCGGCTCAGGGGGCCTGCGCTCATGAAGTCGGCCCGGAAGCGGAAGGCGCTGGGCCCCTCCGTAGGCGTGCCGGTCTCCAGCTGCAGGGCACTCTGTGGCGTGTCCGAGCCGGTGATCGAGATGTAGTTGATGATGCCTGCCACCGAGCCCGGACCGAACAGGTTGGAAACGCCGCCACGGACGAATTCGAGACGCTCGATCCCCAGATCATTGCGGTAGTAGACGTCGAAGGCCGAAGAATTGAGCCCGAAGGTCGAAAACGCCGGAATGCCGTCATATTCGAGCGGCGTGAATTGGAACTGGCCGCCCGAGGGCATGCCGCGGATGAAGACGTTCGTCGCCACCTCGCCGCCGCCGCCTTCGGCCCGCAGGCCGGGGATGTTGCGCAGGATGTCCGCCTGGCTGTTGAAGCTGTAGCGGGACAGCTCCTCCTCATCCATCAGAGTGACCGAGTTGGGCGCGCTGAAGGCCCGGCGCACCCGGCTGGTGCCGGTGACGACGATCTCTTCCAGCGCCTCGACCGGCTGGTCGGCCTTTTCCTCGCTGCTGCCGTCATCCGTCTGGGCCGTCGCATCCTTCGCATCCGGTGCGGCCCAGGCCCGCTTCCCATCGAGCCCGGCCGCAATCGCAAGCGCGATCGCGCAGACGGCCGCACCCGTCAGAAGCCGCTGAGCGAATCGATCCGTCGTGTGACGCATTGGCTTTCTCCTCCCTGATCGCGCGGATCCGCCCGCACGCGGATCCGGTTCCTTCCCCTTCGGGCCGGGTGCCGCCCGCCAGCCGTGGCATTGCCGGACGACGAGGGAACCGTTTACATAATAATCGCAACCAACGCAACCCGTATGGGTTCAACCAACTTATGTCTTTGCAAATACGTCACTTCCTGACCAAATCGAGTAATGTGGTACCGGTTACATAAAAGCGGGCTGGAACGCGACTCGGCCCGTTCGAGCGTCATGGCTGCGACGAGGTGTTCAGGCGGCGTCAATTAGCGCGAGGAAGCGGGCGGCGGTGCGCATGTCGCGTGCGAGGGCCTCGCGGCGGGCCTCGGCCTCGGCATCCACGCCCCAGCGCCCGGCCTGGAAGGTCTCATCCAGGAGCGCGGCGGCGACCACCTTCTCGATCGGCCAGCCGCACAGCAGATGGGCGAGCGCAAGCGCGAGCGAGTGCGCGGCGCCCGCAAGCGCCCGCAGGCCCGCGAGATGCCAGGCGTCCTGGCGGGCGAGCACGGCCGCGACCGCCTCGTGGAGCGCCCGCGGCTGGGTCTGCGGCAGGACGCCTTCGGCTACCGTGAAGGCCGCGCCGAGGGTATTGGCGAGCGCGGCGAGCGGGGGGTCCCAGTGCTCCGCCTGGAGCCTTCGCAGGGATTCCGGGAAGGGCGCGCGATAGCAGAGAAGATCGCCGTCCACCCAGCCCCGCGTCTCGGCACGGACCTCCTCCTCGCGGCCGGCCACGAGATCGGCGGCCGCATTGGCAAGGCCGGTGAGCGCCAGCATCCGAGGATCGAGCCGCTCGCCGAGCGCGTCCCATTCCGCCGCGACCGCCTCGGCGAGCGCCGCCGTCGGCAGCAGCAGCGTCCGCCCGCGCGGAGTCGAGAGCGCGCGGCCGTCGAGCAGAATGCGCCAGCCGCCGTCGACCGCCTCGGCCGCGGCCTCGCGGAAGCGCCGGCGCGCCCCGGCCCGCCAGATCACGGCTGCCTTCGTCATTTCCCCTCCTTGCCTTGGGAAGACACGGATTGAGGGCTGCTCTTGCCGCGCGGCCGGGTGGCGCGGGCGAGCCGCCGGCGCTCGACACGCGCGCGCTTGCGCTCGGAGGCGATGGCCTTCTCGGCCAGCGGGTCGCTGTCGAAGAATCCGCCGAAGCCGATGAAGCGGAAGGGCACGCGCCAGAGATCGACCAGATACTGGCCGCGGTCGGCAAGAAAGCCGGCGAGCCGGGTGCTGGTGGCGGCGAGGAGGAACAGCAGGGCGAAGGCGACGACGAGCAGCAGGACGAGCGCGAAGAAGGTCTGAAGCGCCGCGACCAGCCCCGTCGGATCCACGGGCGGCAGCGCCGCCATCACGACATAGACGAGGACCGCCGCCGCCAGCATGCCGCCGGCGAGGAAGAGAAAGCGCATCCTGAGGCGCTTCGGATCCCGCTCGGGCATCATTCCGTCTCCTGCAGGGTGTTTGCGGTGGTCCCGCCGGCAGCCCGGGCGAGGACGATGGGCGGCAGATCCCCCGGCCGGTCGAGGACATGGGCGGCACCCGCCGCCGCAAGCTCCGCCGGCTCGTGATAGCCCCAGGCGACCCCGATCGGGGTGACGCCCGCCGCGCGGGCCATCTCGACATCGAAGCGGGTGTCACCCACATGGACCGCGCCGCCCGGTGCGCCGCCGAGCGCCGCCACCACCTCTTGGAGCATCGCCGGATGCGGCTTGGAGGGGTGGTCGTCGGCGGTCGCCCAGGCGTCGAAGAAGGGCAGCAGATCGTGGCGCTCGAGCGTGGCGGCCAGCCCCCGCCGCGACTTGCCGGTGGCGATTCCCATCAGACAGCCGGCCGCGCGCAGCGCCTCCAGCATCTCCCGCACGCCCTCATACAGCGGCTCGAAATCCGGATCCGCGCCGTTGCGGCTGCGGATGGCGAAGAAGGCGTCGCGGTAGAACGCCGCCAGCCGGGCCGGGTCCGCCTCCTGGCCGGTCGCCGCGAGCAGCCGGCGCATCGCGGGTTCGAGCGACAGCCCCACGATCCCGCGCGCGGTCGCGGGCGGCGGCGGCGCAAGGCCGGCCGCACGGAAGGCCTCGGCCAGCGCCGCGCAGATGGCGTGCTGGCTGTCGACGAGCGTTCCGTCGCAATCGAAGACGACGATCATGGGTGCGATATAGGCGCTCTGCCGGCCCGCGAACAGGCCCGTCAAGCCCGGTCGGGTTCTGCGCCCCCGGTCGCGGCCGAAAGCGGCACGGGGCGCAGCGCGGGATCGCCGACCGCCAGAAACCAGCCGTTGCGAAAACCCGGCTTGCCGTAGGCGAGCGGCCGGCCCCGCTCGTCGAGCACGCGTCCGCCCGCCGCCCGCAGCACGGCATCGCCCGCGGCCGTGTCCCACTCCATCGTCGGGCCGAGCCGCGGGTAGAGATCCGCCCGCCCTTCGGCCAGGAGGCAGAATTTGAGCGAGCTGCCGATCGCGACGGTCTCGGCATCCGGGTAGTGGGCGAGATAGCGCTCGGTCTCCGGATTGCGGTGCGAGCGGCTGGCGACGATCGTGATCCGCTCCGGCGCCCTCCGCACGGCCAGCCGCCGGGACTCCTCGAGCCTCCCGCCGGCACCGAGGCGGGCGGCCAGCGCACCTTCGCCGGCCGCGCCGATCCAGACGGTCCCGCGCCTTGGTGCCGCGACGAGACCGAAGACCGGCCGGCCCGCCTCGACGAGCGCGACATTGACGGTGTAGTCGTCGCCGCCGCGGATGAATTCCTTCGTCCCGTCCAGGGGATCGACGAGGAGGAATCGCGCCGGCGCCGCCTCGGCCAGCCCTTCGCGCTCCGCCTGCTCCTCCGCGATCACCGGGATCTCCGGCGCGATCTCGGCGAGAGCCGCGAGCAGAATCCGCTCCGCGCGCTCGTCGGCCAGGGTGACGGGCGAGCGATCGCCCTTCTCGCGCACGGCGATCGTCTCCTCCGCCACCTGCTCGATCGCCCGGCAGGCTGCGGCGACGGCCGGCAGCAGCGGCGAATCGGCCATGTGGGCGAGGGTGAACGGTCCCGAGGGATCGGCGGCATTCACGGCGGCGGCTCCCGTTTCTGATACGGCCCGGTCGGCGGGTGCCGCCGTCTTGGCCCGCCAGCCGGGGCCATGGCAAGCCCCCGGGAGTCCCGGCCTGTGCAAAGATTGGCAAGGGCGGCCGCGGAGGCTATCATTTCACCAAAGTTGAGGCGCGCGGCGACTGCGGGGGATGGCCGCCGTGTTCGAGGGAGGAAGAATGGACGGGACGGCGACCGGCGACGATCCGCTCGAGCTGGCCGGACTTCTGTGTTCGCGCATGGCCCATGACCTCGTGGGTCCTTCGGGGGCGCTGGCCAACGGGATGGAGCTGCTGCGCGAGGAGACGGATCCCGACGGGATCCGCGAGATCGTCGCCATGCTGGAAAAGAGCGCGGCGACTCTGAACGCCCGCCTCCAGTTCTATCGCCTCGCCTTCGGCATGGCCGCGGGGCTCGGCGAGGAGATCGACGCCGGCTTCCTTGCGGGCAGCCTGAGTCATCTGCTCGAACAGATGCGGATCCGGCTCGTATGGGAGGTCGCCCGTTCCCTTCTCGGCAAGCGGGAGGCGAAGGTCGTCCTCAATCTGGCGCTCGCGGTAGCGGAATGCCTGATCCGGGGCGGCACGCTCACGATCTCGGAAGACGGCGGCACGCTCGCGATCACGGGCGAGGGCGAGCGTCTGATCGTGCCCGACGAGATGGTGACGCTTCTCGGCGCGCCGGACGCGCCCGTCGCGGCCAGCCCCCGCTGCGCCCCGGTGCTGCTCGCCCTGCGCGCCGCCGCCGGCGACGGTCGCCGCCTCGGCCTTGCGGAATACCGGCCGTCGGACAGCATCCCCCCGGAGGAAGGCGGTCGCGCCCGGCTCACGGTCGAGGTGCGGGGTGCGGCTGCCGGGTGAGGCGGCACAATCCGGCTAGAGACTTGTGCGGGGTTCCGTTCTTGACGGGACCTGCCGCCTCGCTTCCGTGACTGGCGGATAGGACCGGCGCGGGGCTCTGCACTTTACAGCTTCTTAACGGATTTCGGCGACAGTCCACCCGGCGCCGAAGCCATCGCCCGGGCGCATCTCACGCGCGGCATGGCCGCCGCCCCGTCGGCATATGGGGGTCGGATGGCTGCCGGCCTGCGGCCACAGGCAGGGATGGGATCATGGACGATCTGCTCGTCGAATTTCTGACCGAGACGAACGAGAGCCTCGATGTCGTCGACGTCGAGCTGGTGAAGCTCGAGCAGGACCCCAGCAATCGCGAGGTGCTCGACAACATCTTCCGCCTCGTGCACACCATCAAGGGAACATGCGGCTTCCTCGGCCTGCCGCGTCTCGAGAGCGTGGCGCATGCGGCCGAAAACGTCCTCGGCAAGTTCCGCGACGGTGAGCTCGAGGTCACGCCCGATGCCGTGACGGTGGTGCTCGAGAGCCTCGACCGCATCAAGGAGATCCTGCGCGGCCTGGAGGCGAGCGGCCAGGAGCCCGAGGGTGACGACAGCGATCTGATCTCCCGGCTCGACGCGATCGCCGAGGGCGGGGCGGCCGCGCCCGCCGCCGAGCCGCCGGCAGCCGAAAGCGCGGCCGACGGGACGGCTGACGAGGAAGAGGGTGAGGGGGCCTATGATCCCGGCCTCGGCCGGCGTCTGAAGCCGGGCGAAGTCTCGCTGGAAGAGCTGGAGCGCGCCTTCCAGGAGGCGCCGGGGCCCGACGACGAGGCGCCTTCCGATACCGCAAACGACAACAACGGCGCCGCGGCGCCCCGTGCCGCCTCCGCCCCGGCGGCCGGCGCGCGGCTGTTCGAGCGCGTCGGCGGCGACGATTCGATCGCGGTGGCGGCGCATCTGATGGCCAAGCGCATCGCCCGCGACCCGGTGCTGGGCTCCTTCTTCGCCGATGTGCCGGAGGACCGCCGCAAGGCCCAGTTCCAGGGGCTGATGACGGCGCTCTTCAAGGAGGACGAGGCGGCCGCCCGCAACGTCATGGAGACGATGATCGGCAAGGAGGGCTTCGGCGACAAGGAATTCGACGGCCTCGTCAAGCTCGCCAAGGCCGTCTTCGAGGAGATCCAGCTCGAGGCCGAGACCTGCGACGATGCCTCGATGGCGCTCGAGATGGTCCGCGAGTCCGCCATCGAAAGCTCGCGCCGCCAGGCGAAGCCCGAGGCGAAGAAGCCGGACGCGCAGGGCGCACAGGGCGGCGACGGCGCGGGCGTCGATCGGCGCAGCGCCCAGTCGATCCGGGTCTCCGTCGATCTCCTCGAGAATCTGATGAACCTCGTCAGCGAGCTGGTGCTCACCCGCAACCAGCTCCTGCAGATGGTGCGCGAGCGCGAGGACAGCGAATTCACGGTGCCGATCCAGCGGCTGTCCCAGACGACGACCGAGCTGCAGGAAGGGATCATGAAGACCCGCATGCAGCCGATCGGCAACGCCTGGGCGAAGCTGCCCCGCATCGTCCGCGACCTCGCCCATGAGCTCGACAAGAAGATCAATCTCGAGATGCATGGCGCCGAGACCGAGCTCGACCGCCAGGTTCTCGAGCTGATCAAGGACCCCCTCACCCACATGGTCCGCAACTCCGCGGACCACGGCATCGAAACACCCGCCGAGCGCGTGGCGCTGGGCAAGCCGGAGACCGGCACGATCCATCTGAACGCCATGCACGAGGGCGGGCACATCATCATCGAGATCTCCGACGACGGGCGCGGCATCTCGGTCTCGAAGATCCGCAAGAAGATCCTGGAGAAGGGGCTCGCGACCGAGGCGGAACTCGCCGAGATGTCCGAGAACCAGATCCAGAAGTTCATCTTCCACCCCGGCTTTTCCACCGCCGAGCAGGTCACCTCGGTGTCGGGGCGCGGGGTCGGCATGGACGTCGTGCGCACCAACATCGAAAAGATCGGCGGGACCATCGACATGGTCTCGACCGAGGGCCGGGGCACGACCTTCCGGATCAAGATTCCGCTGACGCTGGCCATCGTCTCGGCGCTCATCGTCGAGGCCTCGGGCGAGCGCTTCGCGATACCGCAGATCAGCGTTCTCGAGCTGGTGCGGGTCGGCGGAAACAGCGACAGCCGCATCGAGCGGATCAAGGACACGCCGGTGCTGCGCCTGCGCAACCGGCTGCTGCCGCTCGTCTATCTGAACGGGATTCTGGGCTTCAAGAGCCATGCGGAGATCATGGCCGAAGAGGCCTCGCACGACGGCTTCATCGTCGTGACCCAGGTGGGCGCGTTCACCTTCGGCATCGTCGTCGATCAGGTGTTCGACACCGAGGAGATCGTGGTCAAGCCGGTCGCCCCGATCCTCAAGCATCTGTCCGTCTACTCGGGCAACACGATCCTGGGCGACGGCAGCGTCATCATGATCCTCGATCCCAACGGCATCGCCAATCTCGCAAACGCCGCCGTCTCCGATGACCAGGACAAGACGAAGGAGCAGGATGCGGCAGCCCAGCGCCGGCGCGAGGGCGAGCGCGAGACCTTCCTGCTCATGCGCGCCGGCGAACACGGCCGCAAGGCGGTGCCGCTGTCGCTGGTGGCGCGGCTCGAGGACATCGAGGTCGAGCGCATCGAGGAGTCCGACGGCCAGCTCGTCGTCCAGTACCGCGGCGCGCTGATGCCCATCGTGCCCGTCGACGGCCTCGAGGCCCTGCGCACGGAGGGCCGCCAGCCCGTCATCGTCTTCACCGACGGCGACTACACGATGGGGCTGGCCGTCGACGAGATCCTCGACATCGTCGAGGATGCGCTCGACATCAAGCTGGGTTCCAAGCGCCCCGGCATCGTCGGCTCGGCCGTGATCGCGGGCAAGGCCACCGAGATCATCGACGTGTCCTACTATCTCGGCAAGGCCTTCGGCGAGTGGCTGCGCTCGCGCAATCTGAACGAGGAGGTCTCGCCCAGGAAGGGCACGCGGGTGCTGCTCATCGACGACAGCAGCTTCTTCCGCAACATGCTGCGGCCGCTGCTCAAGGCGGCCGGCTACGAGCTCGTCACCGTGGACAGCGCCGAAAAGGCGCTCGAGCTCAGGGAAGAGGGCGAGGACTTCGATCTCATCATCTCGGACATCGACATGCCCGGGATGGACGGCTTCGAGTTCGCCCAGATCGTGAAATCCGGCGGACGCTGGAAGGACACGCCGCTTGTTGCGCTGTCCAGCTTCGCGAGCGAGAAGCATCTCGCGCGCGGGCGGGCCGTGGGCTTCAATGACTACATCGCCAAATTCGATCGCAAGGCGCTGCTGGCCAGCCTGTCGCAGCAGCTCAACCTTCAGGGAGATGCGGCATGAGCGGTCCGGAAACCGACGCGAAAAAGCTGTTGCTGCAGGAGGACGCCCAGGAGTTCGTGACCGTGCGGCTGGCCGGCCAGCTCCTCGGTATCCCGGTGCTGGCTGTCCACGACGTGCTCGCGCCGCAGAAGATCACCCGCATTCCGCTGGCGCCCAAATGGGTCGCGGGCGTGCTGAACCTGCGCGGACGCATCGTGACGGCGATCAATCTGCGCGAACGGCTGGGCTTTACGCCGCGCGAGGACGGCGGCGAGGACATGAGCGTCGTGCTGGAGTTCCGGGGCGAGCCCTACAGCCTGCAGATCGACGAGGTCGGCGACGTCCTGCGGCTGGAGGACGACCGGCTGGAGCGCAATCCCGTCACCCTCGACCCGCGCTGGCGCGAGGTCTCGAAGGGCATCTACCGGCTGGACGAGGAGCTGCTCGTCGCACTCGATGTCGAGAAGCTGCTCGACTTCGATCAGCAGTCGGCGGTGGCGGCCTAGGGCGCGAAGGCAAAGAGAAGAGGCCGCAGCAGCCGGGAGCAAAGGGATGGGCAAGCTGATGGGAGCACGGCGATGAAGTCCTGTCTGGTGGTGGATGACTCGAAGGTCATCCGCAGGGTTGCGCGGCGCATCCTCGAGGAGCTCGAGTTCGAGATCGAGGAAGCCGCCGACGGCCGGGACGCACTCGAGCGCTGTCAGGCGCGCATGCCGGACGTCGTTCTTCTCGACTGGAACATGCCGGTCATGGACGGCCTCGAATTTCTGAAGCGGATCCGCGCGATGGAAGGGGTCAAGCAGCCGGTGGTGGTGTTCTGCACGACCGAGAACGACATGGCCCACATCCGCCAGGCGATGGAGGCGGGGGCCGACGAATACATCATGAAGCCCTTCGACCGCGAGATCATCGAGGCGAAGTTCGCGCAGGTCGGCCTGGTGTGAGCGGGCGGGGCGGCAGTTTCGCGGTCGGCCGCGACACAGGCGGGTCGCGCCGCGGGTGTCCACCGGAGCAGCAGCGTTGAGCAGGACAGTGAGCTTGTCGGCATCGGATCGTTCGGCCGCCCCGGGGGAACAGCAGGGCGGGCCCTACCGCGTCATGGTCGTCGACGACAGCGCCGTCATCCGGGGCTTTCTCACCCGCTATCTGGAGGAGGACCCGGCCATCAAGGTCGTCTCGAGCGCCTCCAACGGCGTCATGGCGCTGAAGAATCTGGCACGCACACCGGTGGACGTCGTCGTCCTCGACATCGAGATGCCCGAGATGGACGGCATGACGGCGCTGCCGAAGATCCTCGCGCAGGAGCCTTCGGTGAAGGTGGTCATGGCCTCCACGCTTACCAAGAAGAACGCGGAGATTTCGCTGCGGGCCCTGCAGCTCGGCGCCAGCGACTACGTGCCGAAGCCGGAGACGCTGCGCGCCGTCAATGCCAGCCTCGACTTCCGGCGCGAGCTCGTCGAGAAGGTGAAGATCTACGCGGCCCAGCGCCGGCGCGAGCTGGGCATTCCCCAGCCCGAGGGCCTGAACCGCTCGGGCCAGCCGAAGGGCGCGGCCGCGATCCAGCCCACCGGGCCGGCAGCCGGCGGGCGCCGCGCGGGCGTGGTGGTGGTCGCGCGCGGGCGCGAGCGGACGGAGGAGCCGATCGCGGCGGCGCGCGGCGAGCAGATCGTGCTGCGCGCCCCCTCCCTGTTTCCGCCGGAGGTGCTCGCCATCGGCTCGTCCACGGGCGGCCCCCAGGCGCTGATGAAGCTGTTCGGCGAGCTCGACCGGCGGGCGCTCGAGAAGGTGCCGATCGCCATCGTCCAGCACATGCCGCCCACGTTTACCGGGATTCTCGCCGAGCATCTCGCGCGGGTGAGCGGTCTGCCGGCGGTCGAGGCCGAGGACCGGATGCCCTTCGAAAGGGGGCGCATCCATGTCGCCCCCGGTGACTGGCACATGCTGGTCGAGCGCGAGGACGGCAGGGCGGTGCTGCGGCTCAACCAGGATCCGCCCGAAAACTTCTGCCGGCCGGCTGTCGATCCGCTGTTCCGCTCGCTGGCGCGCAGTTACGCTGCGCGGACGCTGGCCGTCGTGCTGACCGGGATGGGGCACGACGGCCTCAGGGGCGCGCGGGATCTGGTGACCGCGGGCGCGACCATCGTCGCCCAGGACGAGGCGACGAGCGTGGTCTGGGGCATGCCGGGTGCGGTGGCGACGGCCGGCCTGTGCGCGGCGGTGGTCCCTCTCGACCGCATGGCTGAAAAACTGAACGGGTTTCTGGGAGGTGGCCGATGAAGACGGCCGATTTCGAATTCCTGAGTGCGCTGCTCAAAAAGCGGTCGGGGCTGACGCTCAATCCCGACAAGGTCTATCTTCTGGAATCCCGGCTGACCCCGCTGGCGCGCCGGCGCGGGCTGGATGGCATCGACGCCCTCGTCGAGGAGCTGCGGCGCACGAATTCCGAGTCGCTCGCCCGGGAGGTCACCGAGGCGATGACGACCAACGAATCCTTCTTCTTCCGCGACCGCACGCCCTTCGAGATCCTGGAAAAGCAGGTCCTGCCCATGCTGCGCGCGCGCCGGGCCGCGACCAGGCGGATCCGGGTGTGGTGCGCGGCCTGTTCAACCGGCCAGGAGCCCTATTCGATCGCGATGATCCTGCGCAACCGCTGGCACGAGTGGAAGGACTGGTCGGTGGAGATCATCGGCACCGACATTTCCCGTCCCGTGCTCAAGAAGGCGGAAGCCGGGCTCTACTCCCAGTTCGAGGTGCAGCGCGGCCTGCCGATCCAGATGCTGATGAAATACTTCACGCAGGTGGGCGACCAGTGGCAGATCGCGCCCGAGATCCGCAACATGGTGTCCTATCGGGAGTTCAACCTCCTCGACCCCTTCACGTCTCTCGGCAAGTTCGACGTCGTCTTCTGCCGCAACGTGCTGATCTATTTCGACCAGGCGACGAAGAAGGACGTGCTGGAGCGCATGCGCCGGATCATGCCGGCCGATGGCGTGCTGTTCCTCGGCGCGGCCGAGACGGTCCTCGGGATCACCGAGAGCTTCCGGCCCGTGCGCGGCCAGCGCGGGCTGTATCTGCCCTCCGACGCCGAGGAGACGGTGGTGGCGGCCGCCGCCGGGGGTTGATCGCGGCCGCCCGCAGCGCGCCCGCCGCCTTCGGCGCCGACGGCTCCTACACGCCCGCGCGGGCGAGCGCGCGGTCGAGATCGGCGATCAGGTCGTCCACGTCTTCCAGCCCCACCGACAGGCGCACCAGGCCCTCGTCGATGCCGAGCGCCCGGCGGGTCTCCTCGGCCAGCGCCCGGTGCGTGGTCGTCCAGGGATGGGCAGCGATCGACTTGGCGTCGCCGAGGTTGTTGCCGATGTCGATGATCTCCAGCGCGTCGAAGAAGCGGGCCGCCTGCTCCAGTCCCCCGGGCAGGCGGAAGGCGATGAGACTGCCGCCCATCGCCATCTGCCGGCGCGCGAGCTCCGCATCCGGCGTGCCCGGCAGGCCCGGATAGCGCACGTCGAGACCGCGGGCCTTGAGGAAGCGGGCGATGGCCTCGGCCCGCTCGCTCATCGCGCGCACGCGAAGCGGCAGGGTCTCCAGCCCCTTGAGCAGCACCCAGGCGTCGAAGGCCGAAAGAGAAGGCCCCGTATGCCGCAGGAAGGGGCCCAGGGGATCCTCGAGCAGCGTCTCGTCGCGCCCCAGGATCGCGCCGCCCAGGACGCGGCCCTGGCCGTCGATGTGCTTCGTCGCCGAGTAGACGACGAGATCGGCACCGAGCGCGAGCGGCTTCTGGAGGACCGGGGTGGCGAAGACGTTGTCGACGACGAGAAGCGTCCCGTTCGCGCGGCACAGCTCGGCCAGTGCGGAGATGTCGAGGATCTCCATGGTCGGATTGGCCGGGGTCTCGATCAGCATCAGCCGCGTCTCGGGCCGGAGCATCTCCCGCACCGCGTCAAGATCGGTGGCGTCCACCACGTCTCCCGCAATCCCGTAGCGCGGCAGCCATTCGCCGATCAGCCAGCGCGACGATCCGAACAGCACGCGGTGCGCCAGCACGCGCTCGCCGGCCTTGAGCAGCGCGAACAGACAGGCCGCGATCGCCGCCATGCCGGTGGCGGTGGCGCGGGCGAAAGCCGCGTCCTCGAGCAGGCGCAGCCGCTCCTCGTACATCTCGACGGTGGGATTGGCCTGGCGGCTGTAGGTGTGGCCCGCCGCCGGATCGGCGAAGCGCCGCTCGGCCTCCGCCAGAGAATCATAGGCGAAGCCGCTGGTCAGAAACAGCGCCTCGCTCGCCTCGTGCAGCTCGCTGCGGCGCGTGCCGCCGCGCACCGCCCGCGTCTGCTCGCGCCAGTGCGCCGTGATGGCCGGATCGATTCCCGTTTTCGCCTTCATGTCCCGATGCCTCGAACAAAAAGCCCCGACCGCTCAGGGTCAGGGCCTCCCGCTCGCGCACCCCGACCTTTTAGCGAGCTTGTTTAACGTGGCCGCAAGCCGGTCGGACCAAATCACCACGTATTCTCCGGCTAGCCGGGATCGGCGCGCGAATCAACCGTCTTCGATGCGGGGCGCGATCCCTTCACGCGCCGATTTTCCTTGAGGCCGACGCGGCTCCCCCTTAAATGGGCGGGAGAGTGGTGCAGGGCCGCGAGACAGGCTGGAAGGAGAGACCAGAAATGACCGGTCTTGAGGACCGCGAGCGCAAGTTCGAGCAGGAGTTCGCCCACAATGAGGAGCTGCGCTTCAAGGCCCGGGCGCGGCGCAACAAGCTCGTCGGGCTGTGGGTGGCCGAACAGCTTGGGCTGCAGGGGGAGGAGGCCGAACAGTACGCGCTTTCGCTGGTCAAGGCGGATCTCGAGGAGCCCGGCGACCAGGACGTCATCCGCAAGATTCTCGCCGACCTCAAGGCCAGGGGGATCGAGATGGATCCCCACCGCATCGAGCGCGAGCTCGCCCGCCGGATGGACGAGGCGCAACGCCAGATCATGGAGGAAACCCGCGGCTGACGACCGCCCCGCGCCCGCCCGGCTCCAGCCTGCCTCGTCCCATCGGCACCTTTCCCGTCTTCACCCGCCGCCCCGACCGGCGGGCCGGCGTGCCCGCGGGCCGGTGTCCCCTACTCGTCATCCGCCGGGTGTGATCGGCGGATCCCTGCCCATTCCGCGTCACCCGCCGACTTGATCGGCGGGTCCAGCAGGCGGCGGAGACGGCCGCAGGCGCCGGGACCGTCCTCGGCGGCGGCTGGATTCGCCGCTTTCGCGGCGAATGACGAAAAAAGGAGAGCGTCACCCGCCGGCTTGACCGGCGGGTCCAGCCGAGGGTGGAGCCCATAACAGGCGCGGGGGCTGCCATCGCCGGCTCCTGGGTTCGCCGGTCGAGCCGGCGAACGACGATTCAGTCATCAGTCATCAGATAACCAGCTGGTTGTGCACGGTAATTGTCATTGGTCCCGGCACTTCCTCTGTGCGTCACCCGCCGGCTTGACCGGCGGGTCCAGCAGGCGGCGGAGACGGCCGCAAGCGCCGGGATCGTCCTCGGCGGCGGCTGGATTCGCCGCTTTCGCGGCGAATGACGAAAAAAGGAGAGCGTCACCCGCCGGCTTGACCGGCGGGCCCGCCCCTTCTTCGTCACCCGCCGGCTTGACCGGCGGGTCCAGCAGGCGGCGGAGACGGCCGCAAGCGCCGGGATCGTCCTCGGCGGCGGCTGGATTCGCCGCTTTCGCGGCGAATGACGAAAAAAGGAGAGCGTCACCCGCCGCCTTGACCGGCGGGTCCGCCCCTTCTTCGTCACCCGCCGGCTTGACCGGCGGGTCCGGCGGGAAGCGGAGCAATCACGGGCGTCAAGGCTGCCTTAGCTGGTTGTTCGGTTCGCCGATCAAGTCGGCGAACGACGAGTGAGGAGAGCGTCACCCGCCGGTGCTTCTTCTCTTTGCGTCACCCGCCGGTGCGCGGTTCCCGTCATCACCGCCCGGCCCGACCGGAGGGTCCAACCCTTCCCTCGTCACCCGCCGGCTTGACCGGCGGGTCCAGCAGGCGGCGGAGACGGCCGCAAGCGCCGGGATCGTCCTCGGCGGCGGCTGGATTCGCCGCTTTCGCGGCGAATGACGAAAAAAGGAGAGCGTCACCCGCCGGCTTGACCGGCGGGCCCGCCCCTTCTTCGTCACCCGCCGGCTTGACCGGCGGGTCCAGCCGAGGGTGGGGCCTATTTCCGGCGTCCCCGCCGCCGATCCCCGACCATTTGCGGTTGCCGTGCCTGTTCCGCGACCTCCCCGACGTTCCGGTAGCATCCTTCCCGGCCGCAGGTGCTCCCGGCAGCCCTTGCGAGTGAGCTCCTTGTCGCGATAGCTTGGTCGCGCGGCGACGGGGGGCACAGACGCAGCGGCGCGGCACGGCCGGCCGCTGCCACGCGACGGGCGGAGTAGGGCGGTGGAACCGCCGATTGCGGCCCCTTGGGGCAAGATCGCGCGCGACGAGCAGTCCGGGTGTGTCGAAGCCTGGCACCCGCTTGTCCACCACTGTCTCGACGTCGCCGCCGTGATGGAGGCCCTGCTCACACGGACGCTTCTCGGCGCGCGCCTGGCCGCGCTGGCGGGTGTCGATGCCCTGACCCCGGGCTGGATCCGCCGGCTCGGCTGGCTCGCCTATCTCCACGACATCGGCAAGCTCAACCCGGGCTTTCAGGCGCGCGCCAACGGCGGGGGGCGGAGCGGCCATGTCGCCGAGGGCCTGGCCCTGTTCCGGACGGGCGATCTCGCCGAGACGGCCAGAGGCGCGATGTCCGCCGACAAGATGCTTTGCTGGTTCGACAATGAGAACGAAAGGTGCGCCGCTCTCGGCCACCTCCTGGTCGCCAGCATCGCGCATCACGGCCGGCCGCTGCCGCTCGACCGCCTCGACAGCAACGCGGAGTGGGTGTGGTCCCTATCTGCCCACCACGACGAACTTGCGACACAGCTCTGCAAATATCTCGAGGGCGGGCTCACCGCCATCGAGCCGCCCCTTGAAGGCGAGCCCCGCCTCAAGATCGGGCCGCGGTTCACCCATGCCTTTGCCGGCCTCGTGATGCTTGCGGACTGGATCGGCTCCGACCGACGCTTCTTTCCCTATTCCAAGAGTCTCGAGGAGGACCGCTGGCCCTTCGCACGCAGGCAGGCGGTTCGCGCCCTCAACGAGATCGGGCTTCTGGTCGATCCGTGGCGCCGACGCTGTCCTGAACGGAGCTGGCTTGCCGCGATCGGGATCGACACGCCGCGGCCTATGCAGGAAGCTGTGGAAAATCTCGAGATCCCGGACGGTCCCAGCGTCGTCCTCATCGAGTCGGATACGGGTTCGGGCAAGACCGAGGCGGCCATCGCCCATTTTCTTCACCTGTTCAGACGGGGGCTGGTGGACAGCCTGTATTTCGCGCTGCCGACGCGTGCGGCCGCCGTGCAGATGCATGGACGGGTGCAAGGGGCGATGCGGCGTGCACTGGGGCGGGACGCGCCGCCCGTGCTGCTTGCGGTGCCGGGCTATCTGCCCGCCCAGCCCGACGCGGAGGGCACGGGCGTGCGTCCGCTTCCCGATGAAGGCGTGCTGTTTTCCGACAATCCGCATGATGCGCCGGGCAGCCGCCTGTGGGCGGCGGAGCGCCCCAAGCGCTATCTTTCCGCAACGGTGGCCGTCGGGACCGTCGACCAGGCGCTGCTCGGCGCGCTGACGGTTCGCCACGCGCATCTGCGTGCGGCCGCGCTCAGCCGCTCGCTTCTGGTGGTCGACGAGGTCCACGCGTCCGATCCCTACATGTGCAGCCTGCTCCACGGCCTCCTCGATCTTCTCGTATGCGCCGGCGGGCACGTGCTCCTGATGTCGGCCACGCTCGGCAGCTCGACCCGCAGGGTCCTGCTGCCCGAGCAAGCCGACGCCAGTCCGGAAACGGAAGAGCGCCGTCCCTATCCGCTGCTCACGGTCTGGTCGCGCGGCGGGATCGCGCGGATTTCCTGCAGAGGACATGCGCCGGATCGCCACGTCGCCATCGAGCTCGTCCCGGCGATCGGCGAAGACGCGGTGGACGATGTGGCCCGGCGCGCGGTGGAGGCGGCGCGGCAGGGTGCGCGCGTGCTCGTCATCCGCAACACCGTGGCGCTTGCCATCGCGACGCAGCTGGCGGTCGAAGGCGCGCTCGGCGGGGACAGCGGGCTGCTGTTTCGATGCAACGGCGTGCCGGCGCCGCATCACGGCCGTTTCGCCCGCGGCGATCGCCGGCGTCTCGACGCGGCGGTGGAGGCGGTCTTCGGCAAGCGGGCCGCACGCGAAGCGGGCTGCGTGCTCGTCGCCACGCAGACGGTGGAGCAGTCGCTCGACATCGATGCCGATCTTCTGATCACCGACATCTGCCCGATGGACGTGCTCATCCAGCGCCTCGGGCGGCTGCACCGGCATGCCCGGCCCCGCCGCCCGGCCGGCTTCGAGACGCCGCGCGCGCTCGTCCTCGTGTGGCCGCAGCGGGATCTGACGCCGCTTCTCGAACGGCCCCGCGGCGGCTTCGGGATCGACCGCGACGGCAATCCCCGCGCCTATCCGGACATGCGGGTGATCGAGGCGACCTGGCGTTTGCTCGAGGCCAATCCCCGGCTGGTGCTGCCTGCCATGAGCAGACGGCTCGTCGAAGGTGCGACACGGTGTGAGCGGCTCGATGCGATCGTGGAGGAGAATGCCGGCCCGTGGGCGGAGCATGCGCGCCGGATCGTCGGCATCCGGGCGGCGCAGCGGGCTCACGCGCAGCTCAACTGCATAGGCTGGGGCAGCTGGTATGGCTCGACGGCTTTTCCGGACAGCTGCGCCATCGCGACGCGACTCGGGGCCGCCGACCGGGTCGTCGTGCTGCCGCGCGGGCTCGCAAGTCCCTTCGGCGGCGAGGATCTGGACGTGCTCACCGTGCCGCATTGGCTGCTGAAGGGTGGCGCGGCGGAAGCCGAGCCCGAGGTGGTGGCCGATTCGCCGCTGCGGCTGCGTCTTGGCGATGTGCTGCTGCGCTACGATCGCCTGGGTCTGCGGCGGGAAGAGGCGGAGCGGGCGTAGCGGCCCAACGGGCACAACGGCCGCAAAAAGGCGGCGGCGGGATCCACTCCTCGCCGCCGCGGCTCCGCGTGGGCGGAGAATGCCCTGCACCTTAAGCGGCACACGGACCATCCCCGGGCAGCCGGGGAAGCGCTCACTGGCGCGGGCGCAAATTCCTGTTAGGTGTGCTGCGGCGGATTGGGAAGAGGCGTCTTTCCCCCGGACTAGGCGGCCAAAGCCGAGGACGCGGGGCTTGACAGCGAAGATTTGCCGCCTTAGATAGATCGAAGTGTGCCGCTTAGGGTGCAGGGGAAAGGAAAAAAACCGAAGGTAGACAACTGTGCTGCTTGCGAATGCCACACGAGGCAAACCGGCGGCGAAGGGGCCATCCCTCGTTCCGAGACTGAAGGAGACCGGAATGCGACAATCACACGAGCTCTGGGGAACCCGATTCGGTCAGACCCGGGCAAATTCCACGCGTGGCGCTCTTCCGGTTTGCCCGACCTCGGATTCTGCACAAGTCCTGATCCGGCGCGTCCTCTGGGTTCTCCATCCGCCGCAGCGGGCGCCAACATCCCCTCCGCCGGTGGATCGCCGATGCCGCAATGGATGCAACTGCAAGCAAACATTTTGATGCGACAGACGCGCGATTTTCGTATAACACTCGCGAAGGGAACGGGAGGTCGAGATGCAGGGCAATCTTCTTGAAGATCCGCTGATCACGGTCCACTGCCGGGATGCGCACGAACGGGCCGCAGCAACCCGGCGGCGGATGACGCTGCCCGGCGTGCTGGCCGCCCTCATGCGCGACGAGATCGCGGCCTTTCCGGCTCTCGCCCCGTGGCAGGAGCATCCCTGGCACGCGCTGCTGGTGCAGCTGGCCGCGCTCGCGCTGCACAGGGCCAGGCGGCGCGATCCGCCCGAATCGGAGCGGGAGTGGGCGGAGCTCCTGCGCGCGCTTGCGGCCGCAGAGGGCTGGCAGGGCGGCGACGAGCCGTGGTGTCTGGTCGTCGACGACTGGACGAAGCCCGCCTTCCTCCAGCCGCCGCTGCCGGGCGAAACCCATGCCGAGCTGACGACCGTCTTCATGCGCCCCGACGAGATCGATGTCCTCGTCACGGCGAAGAACCACGACGTGAAGGCGGCGCGCATCGCCCGTCCCTCGCCCGAAGGGTGGCTTTTCGCTCTCGTCAGCGGCCAGACCGCCGCCGGCTATTCGGGCCGATCCTGGTACGGCATCGCCCGCATGAACGGCGGCTACAGCAGCCGCGCCGGGTTCGGGATCGCGCCCGGGGTGCTGCCCGGCGCCCATGTACGACGGGACGTGGCGGTGCTGCTCGCGAGACGGCGGGAGCACTGGCTGGAGGCGGCCCACGCCATGGGTGAAAGGGAACGGCCCTGGGCCTATCGGGATGATGGTCACGGCCTTCTCTGGCTCCTGCCCTGGGACGGGCGCAGCCAGCTGGCGGTGTCCGATCTCGATCCCTGGTTCATCGAGATCTGCCGTCGCTACCGGCTCGTCAGGGACGGGGGCGGCGCACTCGAGGCGCGCGGCGCCGGCTCCCGCGTGGCCCGCATCGACGCCGCGGCATTCCACGGCAATCTGGGCGACCCCTGGCTGCCGGTTTCGCGCACGAGCGGCTATGCGATCACCGTCGGTCCGCTCGGGCT
The DNA here is from genome assembly GCA_026004935.1 of Rhodothalassiaceae bacterium. NCBI lineage: Bacteria > Pseudomonadati > Pseudomonadota > Alphaproteobacteria > Rhodothalassiales > Rhodothalassiaceae > Rhodothalassiaceae bacterium. The sequence goes on along the minus strand of BPKC01000001.1, from coordinate 2,523,909 downwards.
GCGCTATGACCGGCTCGCCGAATACGTCTGGGATCCGGAATACGAGCCTCCGCTCGCTCTCAGATGGCACAGCGGTATCGACCAAGGCTCCGTGATCCTGGTCGCACGCGTTCTTGTGCGCGGCCAGGGCGGCACCGAGGGCTATTACGAACGCCGCATTCCCTTTCCCGCACAAACCGGCTCACTCCTCTTCGCTCCGCAAGAGCGAGACCGGGTTGGCGAGATCGTCAAGGAACGCCTGGAGGAGGTGGAAAAGATGATCAGACAGGTGCTGCGCCCCGCGCTCATCCGCCGCCTGCGGCCGGGCGATGGTGCGACGGGCAGGCCGTCCGCGGGCGAGGAGGCGTGGATAAGGGCGGCCCAGACGCGGCTGCACCACGCCGTCGACGGGTTCTTCTTCGGCGCGCATCTGTGGGAGGAGGTGAACGCCGGAGCCGACCCCGCCGCGCGCGCTCGCGCGCGTCAGGACTGGCGGGATCTGCTGATCGCGGCCGCGCGGGAGGTCTTCATGCGGGCGCTGGAGGAGCCGCCGCAGACGAGCGCCCGCCGCTACCGCGCCGTCGCAGAGGCGGAAAGCCTCTTCCACGCGCAGCTGCGCCGTCACTTCCAGCAGCTTGCCGCAGAGGGAAAGGAGGTGGCCGATGTCTGAGGTGGCAGCAAAGCCGCTCGATCCCGACATGCCGGATGCCGTCGGCAAGGCCGGTGATCCCGTCCCGGTCATAGTCTCCAAACTCGCCGGACGCATTAAGACGATGGAGCTTCATGACCGGGGCGGGCTTGCCGGCCTGCGCCGGCTCAACCCGCCGACGCAGATGGCCTCACCGGCCTTCTACGCCCTGCTGGCCGAGGCCGCCCCGACTGTCCTCGACGACAGGCGCGAGAATGCGGACCGCGAGCAGGCCGCCTGGGCCATGGTCGCGGCCGGCATGGCCATCCTCGCGCCGCGCCACCACGCCCCCGGGCGGCCGCTCGGGGCGGTTCTGGCCGGGGCCGGGCTCCACGAGGCGCGGCTGGAGCAGTTCCTGCGCGCCCGCGGGGAGCGGCTGTGGCCGACCTTGCGGCGCCTGTGCCGGTATCTTGCCGCGCAGGCGGGACCGGCCTTCGACTGGCGGTTGCTCGCGCAGCTGCTGCTCGCCGAGGCGCGCCGGCAGGACGACCAAGCGGAGCGCCTGCGTCGCCGCATCGCGGCCGACTATTACCGGGCAAGGGCCCGCAATGAAAGGCAGACGGTAACCGAGGAAGGGAGCTGATCCATGCAGAACACCGAACCCGCCCGCTTTCTTCAGATGCACTGGCTGACCGGCTATCCGGCCGCGCTCATCAATCGCGACGACGCGGGCTATGCCAAGCGCATCACCTTCGGAGGCAGCGTGCGCACGCGCATCTCCTCGCAGTGCCTGAAGCGCCACTGGCGCACCGCCGACGGCCCCTGGGCCCTCTCGCGCGTCGGGCTCGACATGGCGATCCGTTCGCGCGAGACGCTCGAGCGCTGCATCGTCCACCCCCTCGTGGACGAGGGGCTGGACGAGGCTCTGGTGCGCGCGGCGCTGAAGGCGTTCCGGGATGCCATCTTCCAGAAGAGTGAAAAGGCTAGGGCCAAGGGCGAGAAGGAGACCTTCGAGACCGAGCAGGTGACCGTGCTCGGCAAGCCCGAGGTCGACTATCTGCGCAGCGAGGTCGCCGAAGTGGTGCGCGCGGCCGCCGACGAGAAGGACGCCGCTGCGCGGGCCGCGGAGCGGGTCAAGGCGATCCGCGCCAACATCAACGCCCTGCGCGCGGGCGCCGGGCTGGACGCGGCGATGTTCGGGCGCATGGTGACCTCCGACGTGCTCGCGCGCAAGAATGCGGCGGTCCATGTGGCCCATGCCTTCACGGTCCATGCGGAGGAGGCGGAATCCGACTACTTTACGGCCGTCGACGACCTGATCACCGGCGTCGAGGAGTCGGGCAGCGGCCATCTCGGGCAGACGGAGCTCACCAGCGGTCTCTACTACGGCTATCTCGTCGTCGACATGCCCACCCTCGTCGCGAACATCGAGGGATGCGCGCCCGAGAACTGGCTGGACGCGGACCAGGACGCCGCGCGCAAGGCGGTGACCCATCTGCTGCATCTCGCGGCCACCGTCTCGCCCGGGGCCAAGCTCGGATCGACGGCGCCCCACGCCATGGCGGAGTTCGTGCTGCTCGAGGTCGGCGCGCGTCAGCCGCGCACGCTGGCCAACGCCTTCCGCGCCGCGGTCCGGCCCGAGGAGGCCGCAGATGTCCGCGACGCGGCGATCGCGCGCCTGCGGGCGCATGTCGAGGGGATCGACGCCATGTATGGCCGCGGCGAGCGGCGTTGGCAGGCCGATGCCGGGGTGGTCGGCGAGGCGCTGCCGGGCGCCCGGCGGCTGACGTTTCCCGAGGCCGTGGAAGCGGCGGTCGCGGCATTGGGGACGGTCGGAGAATCGTGATGCGCGCGCTGATCCTGCGGCTGGAGGCGCCGCTCATGGCCTTCGGCGACGTCATGGTGGACGCCATCGGGCGCACCGCCCGCTACCCCGCGGCATCCATGCTGACGGGTCTGCTGGCCAACGCCCTCGGCTGGGACCAGGGCGCCTTCGACCGCCACGACAGGCTGCAGCAGCGCCTGCGCTTCGCCGCCCGGCGCGACCGTGACGGCCGGATCCTCGAGGACTATCAGACCGTGGATCTCGGTCAGCCCTTCATGACCGGGCCAGGCTGGACGACGACGGGCAGCCCGCAAAAGCGCGAGGGCGGGCCTGCGGCCAAGGGCACCCACATCCGCCGGCGCGAGTATCTGGAAGATGCGTGTGTCACGGTCGCGCTCGCCCTCGATCCCCCCGACGAGGATCCCGATCTCGATGCGCTCGCCACGGCCCTGAGGGCGCCGCGCCGGCCGCTGTTCATCGGCCGCAAGCCCTGCCTGCCCTCGGCTCCCCTCCTGCTCGGGGCCGCTGAAGGCGCGGGGCTTCTGGACATCCTGGCCCGCGTGCCGCCGGCCGAAGGCCCGCGCCCGGCAGGCGCCGGCGCGGGCAAAATGTTCGCCATCTGGCCGCCGGAGGAAGAGGGCGGCCGCAATCCGCGGCCCGTGATCGTCCACGACCGGCGCGACTGGCGCAATCAGATTCATGTCGGCGAACGGCTCATGCTGGAGGACGAGGTGGAGATCACGCTGCCGGAGGAGGGACGATGATCCTGCATCTTGCGCGCATCACCCTGTCGCTGCCGCGGCTTTTCGCCTGGGGCGGCGGCCGGGGGCTGGCGACGCCGGAGGGCGATTCCGGCTACCTCGTGCACTGCGTTTTGCGGCGTGCGCTGGGTCCAGACGGCCCCCAGCCCTTCGCCGTGGATCCCGACGGTGCGCCCGCCGACGGATCGACGATGCGGGTCTACGGTTACACCGGGGCCGATGCGGCACGGCTGCGGGCCGCCCTTGGCGCGGCCGCGGACCGCGCGGCCGCCGCCGCCGTGCTTGCTCTGGAGGCGCGGGCGATGCCGGCGCACTGGCCCACGGGCCGGCTGCTGCGCTTTGCGACCCGGGTCTGCCCCGTCCTGCGTCAGGACCGCGAGGGCAGACGCGAGAAGAGCCGCGAGACCGACGCCTTCCTCGTCGCGGCGGGCGGAATGAGCCCCGATGAGCGGCCGCTTCGGCGCGAGGAGGTCTACCGCCGCTGGCTGGCCCGCCAGCTCGCGCGCGACGGCGCGGCCGAGCTGCTCGAGGCGCGGCTCGTCGCCTATCGCCGCGTGCGGCTGCGCCACGGTGCCTCCCGGAGAACCATGACGAAACCCGACGCCCGGTTCGAGGGTCTGCTTGCGGTGCGCGATGGCGCGGCCTTCCATGAGCTGCTGGCGCGCGGCATCGGCCGCCACAGGGTGTTCGGTTTCGGGATGCTGCTGCTGCGCGCGTCCTAGGGAAACCCGCGATGCTGAAGGGCCGTCTGGGACTCGAGACCGCCCGCATTCCGCATGCGGACCGCCACGGGCTCGTATGGCTGGCCCGCGGCACCTTGATGGTCGAGGACGGCACGCTGCGCTTCGTCACCGCCGGAGCGGACGGCCTGCCCCCGGGCGACCATGCCATTCCGTTCCAGATGGTCTCGCTCATCCTGCTGGGGCCGGGATCGAGCGTCACCCACGACGCGCTGCGCCTGTGCGCCCGCCACGGCACGGGGCTGGCGGCGGTGGGCGAGGACGGCGTGCGGCTCTACACCGCGCCGCCGCTGCTGCCGGATCGCTCCGATCTCGCCCGGCGGCAGGCGCGCGCCTGGGCGGACGCGGAAGGTGCGCGGCTTGCCATCGCGCGGCGGATGTACGCCTGGCGCCTGGGCGAGGTGCTGCCGCATCAGAGCATCGACGTGCTGCGCGGCATCGAAGGGGCGCGCATGAAGCAGACCTACGCCCTGCTCGCCCGCCGCTACGGGGTGCGCTGGCGCGGACGCCGCTACGACCGGGCGCATCCCGAGGCGGCGGACCTGCCCAACCAGGCCATCAACCACGCGGCCACCGCGGTGGAGGCGGCGGCCGCCATCGCCGTGGCCGCCACCGCGACCATCCCCCAGCTCGGCTTCATCCACGAGGATTCGGGCATATCCTTCGTGCTGGATATCGCCGATCTCTTCCGCGACATGATCACCCTGCCGGCGGCCTTCGAGGCGGCGCGCGAGGCCGAGCGGCGCACGGGCGACACGATCGAGCGCCTGGCCCGCCGCGCCACGGGCAGGCTGCTGCGGGAAAAGCGGGTGATCCCCGCGATGATCGACCGCATCAAGGAGCTTTTCGATGCCGATGACCGTGGTGGTGACGCGTGACGTGCCGGATCGCATGCGGGGCTTTCTGGCCAGCTGCATGCTCGAGATCGCGCCGGGCGTCTACACGCAGCCGCGCATGAGCACCGGGGTGCGCGCGCGCGTCTGGTCCGTGCTCGAGGATTGGCACACCGAGCTGCGCCAGGGCGCGGTGGTGATGACCTGGCCTGATGCGGACGAACCCTGTGGACAGGCGATCCGCACGCTCGGCGTGCCGCCCCGGCGGCTCGTGGAGATCGACGGCCTCGTCGTGGCGGCCCGCGGACCCGCGGGGGAACAACTTCCGGAAGATTCCGAGGGCTGAGATTTTCAACCTTCCGCTCTTTGACATGTGAAGAAAATCAGGCTTTTGTGGGCCAGAGGTTCCCCCGCCTGCGCGGGGATGGGCCCGCAGTGACGCGTCGGACCAGACGGAGCTGCGGTTCCCCCGCCTGCGCGGGGATGGGCCCGAGTCAGGAGCTCGGATCTGAGCGGTTCCCCCGCCTGCGCGGGGATGGGCCCAGCCCTCGAGTCGGTGCTCGCGGGTTCCCCCGCCTGCGCGGGGATGGGCCCCACGAAGGAGCTGTGGCAGTCGGCGACAGGGTTCCCCCGCCTGCGCGGGGATGGGCCGGCTCGGGCGACAGGCACGGGGGCGGTTCCCCCGCCTGCGCGGGGATGGGCCGCGTCAGGGGGGCCGCATCTCGGCAGTGTGGTTCCCCCGCCTGCGCGGGGATGGGCCCGGAAGATATTCCGTCACCGTGACGCGTCAGACGGTTCCCCCGCCTGCGCGGGGATGGGCCGTCGGGTCTTTGCGCCGCCTGCCGCTGGATGGGGTTCCCCCGCCTGCGCGGGGATGGGCCGGATCCCGCAGCGGCTGAGTAGCGCACCAAGGGTTCCCCCGCCTGCGCGGGGATGGGCCGCCGCGGCGCAGCACGGCACGCGGTGTCATGGGTTCCCCCGCCTGCGCGGGGATGGGCCCCAGTGCAGCACGAGCGGTGATTGCGCATGGGGTTCCCCCGCCTGCGCGGGGATGGGCCTGGTCCGGTGCCGTGCTAGGTAGCGTGAAGGTTCCCCCGCCTGCGCGGGGATGGGCCGGTGAACTGGGCTGCCCGAGCGGTTCCCCCGCCTGCGCGGGGATGGGCCCGGGGCGCTTGGCGCTCGACGGGTTCCCCCGCCTGCGCGGGGATGGGCCTTTCAGGCCCGACACGAGTCGAGGTTCCTGGTTCCCCCGCCTGCGCGGGGATGGGCCCTGGCCGTGCCGGGCCGGTCGCGGCGGTCACGGTTCCCCCGCCTGCGCGGGGATGGGCCCCGTAGACGGCGTCGACCAGACGCGGAGTTTCGGTTCCCCCGCCTGCGCGGGGATGGGCCGCTCGAGGTGCTGCGCCGGCCGAGCGGCTGACGGTTCCCCCGCCTGCGCGGGGATGGGCCGGACATCACCGTCACGAGCCTGCCGGCGCAGGGGGTTCCCCCGCCTGCGCGGGGATGGGCCTGCCTGCGAGGAGCTCGTCGACGGCAAGTGGCGGGTTCCCCCGCCTGCGCGGGGATGGGCCCTCGAGGCCAACACCGAGCTTCTGCGCCGGCAGGGTTCCCCCGCCTGCGCGGGGATGGGCCGCCGCCCTCCTCGTCGAGGATCGCATCCAGCGCGGTTCCCCCGCCTGCGCGGGGATGGGCCCGGGCTGGATTGACTTGGATGAGGCCGGAGTAGGGTTCCCCCGCCTGCGCGGGGATGGGCCGTCGAGATCTACACGCCGGCGTCGCCGCCGGTCGGTTCCCCCGCCTGCGCGGGGATGGGCCCTACGCCGACATTGCGGTCGCCTACGCCAAGGAGGTTCCCCCGCCTGCGCGGGGATGGGCCGCAATTCGCCGCGCGCAAGGTATCAATGAATGGGTTCCCCCGCCTGCGCGGGGATGGGCCTGGAGCGCTTGACCAAGCTTATGGAGGGCATGAGGTTCCCCCGCCTGCGCGGGGATGGGCCTTCACGACGAATAGTTTCCTGCTCCTTCATTGTGGTTCCCCCGCCTGCGCGGGGATGGGCCTGGTTGTTGAGAGAGATTGGTTTCTTCATACATGGTTCCCCCGCCTGCGCGGGGATGGGCCGGAAGGAGGCGTGCATATGACGACGATCGTCAACGGTTCCCCCGCCTGCGCGGGGATGGGCCCGGGTTACGGAGGAGGACTTCTCGCACGGGAAGGTTCCCCCGCCTGCGCGGGGATGGGCCGTGGGCAATGGACCCGCGCGCTGGAGACCGCGGGTTCCCCCGCCTGCGCGGGGATGGGCCGGCGATCTCCGGCCTCAGCATCGGGTATATGGGGTTCCCCCGCCTGCGCGGGGATGGGCCTCTTCGGGCCGCGCGCTGAGTGCGGGATAGGTTCCCCCGCCTGCGCGGGGATGGGCCGTCCAGGGTGGCGCTCTTGGCAGGTGTCGAGGTTCCCCCGCCTGCGCGGGGATGGGCCCCGGGTCCCGGCCGACCACCGCGCAGGACGCGGTTCCCCCGCCTGCGCGGGGATGGGCCTGTCGGTGGAAGAGCGGCATTGAGCGCAGGGGTTCCCCCGCCTGCGCGGGGATGGGCCCGAGTCGGGCGCGGACAGAGGAATGCACCGGTTCCCCCGCCTGCGCGGGGATGGGCCGCACGCCGAGCTGATCGTGATGCACGCGCATGGGGTTCCCCCGCCTGCGCGGGGATGGGCCCGCGATGGCGGGCACCGAGTCGTCGCGGCCGGGGTTCCCCCGCCTGCGCGGGGATGGGCCGTCGGTCCCTAGTGCCGGCGCGTAGGCCGACGGTTCCCCCGCCTGCGCGGGGATGGGCCGTGATGAAATAAAAAGAGGCATGACAACCGAGAGGTTCCCCCGCCTGCGCGGGGATGGGCCTTGTGACGGGCGGCCGGCTTTCGGCCGCTGAGGGGTTCCCCCGCCTGCGCGGGGATGGGCCGCTGGCCGTCCCCGACCGGTCGACGCCGGTCTGGGTTCCCCCGCCTGCGCGGGGATGGGCCTGTGGTGTATGAAGATTTTGGTATTGGCGGTCCGGTTCCCCCGCCTGCGCGGGGATGGGCCCTTCTCGTTGAAGTTGCGCGTCAAGCGGAAGAAGGTTCCCCCGCCTGCGCGGGGATGGGCCGGCTTCTTGAGCGGCGCGGCGCTGGTTCTCGCGGGTTCCCCCGCCTGCGCGGGGATGGGCCGGCTTCTTGAGCGGCGCGGCGCTGGTTCTCGCGGGTTCCCCCGCCTGCGCGGGGATGGGCCTTAAGACGTTTTGTAATTAGCTATGTTGAAAACGGTTCCCCCGCCTGCGCGGGGATGGGCCCTAAGAGTCGGATTTTCATTCAATCTACGACACGGTTCCCCCGCCTGCGCGGGGATGGGCCGCTGCGGCTTTTCAGTCATTGGAATGGATGAATGGTTCCCCCGCCTGCGCGGGGATGGGCCTTCACCGGGAAGAAAGCCTAATCGCTCACCGCAGGTTCCCCCGCCTGCGCGGGGATGGGCCCGGTCGGCCACCAGGGCCGCCAGCGCCGCATCCGGTTCCCCCGCCTGCGCGGGGATGGGCCGCGATCCGGGCAGCGCTCACAGGTGCGCCACAAGGTTCCCCCGCCTGCGCGGGGATGGGCCGCTCGTCGGCGGCACATGCACGCACGAGCTCCTGGTTCCCCCGCCTGCGCGGGGATGGGCCCCTCGTCGCCGCCTTCAAGCCGATCCGCGACGGGGTTCCCCCGCCTGCGCGGGGATGGGCCCGAGCACAAAGGACCATTCGGGGGCGAGATCCGGGTTCCCCCGCCTGCGCGGGGATGGGCCGCAGCCCGGCGGCGGCGCTTGGTTCATAAAAAGGGTTCCCCCGCCTGCGCGGGGATGGGCCTGATATCAAACAGGTGGAGTTGACCGTTCAGTCGGTTCCCCCGCCTGCGCGGGGATGGGCCCCGGTCGCGCGCCTTGATGCCGGCCACCGTGATGGTTCCCCCGCCTGCGCGGGGATGGGCCGATCACCCTTCAGTATGGCAGTCTTCCTGCCGGGGTTCCCCCGCCTGCGCGGGGATGGGCCTGTTGCGGCGATCGATCGGCTGATTGCCGCGCTGGTTCCCCCGCCTGCGCGGGGATGGGCCCGCTGAAGGCGGGATCGAAGTCAACTCGTCGCCGGTTCCCCCGCCTGCGCGGGGATGGGCCCCTATCTTCCCGTCACGGGAGGCACGATCACCGGGTTCCCCCGCCTGCGCGGGGATGGGCCCGCTTGTGGGCCTGCCGGCGCCGGCTACTGTATGGTTCCCCCGCCTGCGCGGGGATGGGCCGGATCTGGGCGCCGATCACGGCCGTCTTGACCGGGTTCCCCCGCCTGCGCGGGGATGGGCCGGCGATCACGGATGTTCAGGTCGGCTCCTTCTTGGTTCCCCCGCCTGCGCGGGGATGGGCCGGAGGCAGGCTGGTCGATCGTGAGCGACCCGGCGGTTCCCCCGCCTGCGCGGGGATGGGCCCGATCGTCTTGAAAGAGGAAGAAAAATCAAACAGGTTCCCCCGCCTGCGCGGGGATGGGCCTGTACTGCCGGGTCAGGTGGATGCGCTGCAGGTGGTTCCCCCGCCTGCGCGGGGATGGGCCCGTACCATACGGTCAAGCCTAGTGGCGCGCCTGGGTTCCCCCGCCTGCGCGGGGATGGGCCCTGACATAGAGCAAGGCCTCGAGGCCGCGCTAGGGTTCCCCCGCCTGCGCGGGGATGGGCCGTACGATCTTGTTGATCGTCGGGCTAGTTTGACGGTTCCCCCGCCTGCGCGGGGATGGGCCCTCAGGATAAGTGTGGCAAACGGGTCCCCGACCGGTTCCCCCGCCTGCGCGGGGATGGGCCCCCACGCCGCCTCCGCCCGCACGAGCTCTTGGAGGTTCCCCCGCCTGCGCGGGGATGGGCCGGACCCGCGCGTCCACGTGACCCGCGGCACCACGGTTCCCCCGCCTGCGCGGGGATGGGCCCATGGCTGCTGACCTCCTTTCTGAGGTCATATAGGTTCCCCCGCCTGCGCGGGGATGGGCCGGCGGTGGTGCAGTACTGCATCACCGTCGAGGAGGTTCCCCCGCCTGCGCGGGGATGGGCCTGAAGCGTGGCGCGGGAGCTTGTCAGCGTCTCCGGTTCCCCCGCCTGCGCGGGGATGGGCCGCGCTCCGCGTGTATCGTGAGCTGGTCCGCGAGGGTTCCCCCGCCTGCGCGGGGATGGGCCTGAGTGCCAGCCGTCGCCCTACGATTACCCGCAGGTTCCCCCGCCTGCGCGGGGATGGGCCCCACCGGTGCGTATAAACCCGGGAGTCCGGCATGGTTCCCCCGCCTGCGCGGGGATGGGCCCCAGAGATGCTGATCGAGGTCGAACCACCTATGGGTTCCCCCGCCTGCGCGGGGATGGGCCGCCTCCAGCAGCTCGGCCACCGATGGGTAGTGCGGTTCCCCCGCCTGCGCGGGGATGGGCCCGCGAACGGCTCATGCATCGCACCTCTCCTTCAGGTTCCCCCGCCTGCGCGGGGATGGGCCGGCCGGCCGCCATTGCCTTGTCGTAGACCGGCTGGTTCCCCCGCCTGCGCGGGGATGGGCCGGGCGGGCTCGCCCCCATCGCGCAGCAGGTCAGGGTTCCCCCGCCTGCGCGGGGATGGGCCGTGGGCCCGCGCCACCGTCACCGCCCCGACGGTGGTTCCCCCGCCTGCGCGGGGATGGGCCGGGCCTCACTAAGGGCCTCAATAAGGGCCTCAAGGTTCCCCCGCCTGCGCGGGGATGGGCCCGGCCGCCGCATCTTTGGTGTCGGCCTGCCACCGGTTCCCCCGCCTGCGCGGGGATGGGCCCCCGCCACCGCCTTGATGACGCGGTGGGCGACGGGTTCCCCCGCCTGCGCGGGGATGGGCCGCAGTCGCCTGCCGATGCGCTCGACCGCCCGGCGGTTCCCCCGCCTGCGCGGGGATGGGCCCTGTAATGGTGTTTCCTATCACGCCTCTATTTCGGTTCCCCCGCCTGCGCGGGGATGGGCCCTGTTCTTGAAGCGGAGCGTAATAGTCCCGGGTGGTTCCCCCGCCTGCGCGGGGATGGGCCGGGTGATGCACCCGGGCTACGAAGTTGTAGCCCGGTTCCCCCGCCTGCGCGGGGATGGGCCCGAGCAGGCCCGGGCAGCATGGAGACGCGCGGCGGTTCCCCCGCCTGCGCGGGGATGGGCCTCTTCGGGCCGCGCGCTGTAGTGCGGGATAAAAGGTTCCCCCGCCTGCGCGGGGATGGGCCGTCCAACGGGTGGCGCTCTTGGTCAGGTGTCGAGGTTCCCCCGCCTGCGCGGGGATGGGCCTCTACTGGGCAAGCGCGCAAAGCCCTAGTCATAGGTTCCCCCGCCTGCGCGGGGATGGGCCTGAGAGCCCGGACCGCCTGGACGCGATGGTATGGGTTCCCCCGCCTGCGCGGGGATGGGCCGGTGTTTTTTGTTAATTTTATGTGCCCACCTCCGGTTCCCCCGCCTGCGCGGGGATGGGCCTGCAGGCGAGGCCGTGGCAGGCTATCGCTACACGGTTCCCCCGCCTGCGCGGGGATGGGCCCGGCCGCCTCGGTCGACCCATTGTCGATTTCTGGTTCCCCCGCCTGCGCGGGGATGGGCCCTACGTGACCTCCATCACGCAGCACCCCTGTGGGGTTCCCCCGCCTGCGCGGGGATGGGCCGCGCCAGTCGACGATGAGGCGGACCAAAGAGGAGGTTCCCCCGCCTGCGCGGGGATGGGCCCCCAAGGAGTAGCAACATGGCCAAATTGACGGCGGTTCCCCCGCCTGCGCGGGGATGGGCCGGATGACTGGAGGGCGTCGCTCACTGATGAGACGGTTCCCCCGCCTGCGCGGGGATGGGCCCGAAGCGAAGTCCAAAGCGGGCTGCATATGCACGGTTCCCCCGCCTGCGCGGGGATGGGCCGCTGGCGGGCGCCAAGGACGGTGCCGCGGTCACGGTTCCCCCGCCTGCGCGGGGATGGGCCCAAAAAGCTGAGGCGGCCGCTTTCCAGCCGCCTGGTTCCCCCGCCTGCGCGGGGATGGGCCCACCACAGCCAGCGCCGCAACGCCTACGATCCTGGTTCCCCCGCCTGCGCGGGGATGGGCCCTCGACGCCCACCACACGACTGGTATCGTACCCGGTTCCCCCGCCTGCGCGGGGATGGGCCTCGCCTCGTCAGCGCGACCCGCCTCCGAGGTGTGGTTCCCCCGCCTGCGCGGGGATGGGCCCGTGCCTAGAAAGAGCAGTGATACGCTCGATGAGGTTCCCCCGCCTGCGCGGGGATGGGCCGGCGGTGCAAGGGGTGCCGTCGAGTCAGGCGACGGTTCCCCCGCCTGCGCGGGGATGGGCCCACAGGAGTTCTACCGCTACGACGCCACCACCTGGTTCCCCCGCCTGCGCGGGGATGGGCCGGCCGACGGGAGTTTCACTTCCGCCTCGCAAACGGTTCCCCCGCCTGCGCGGGGATGGGCCCCTCCTCATACCACGAGCGCACCCCCGGCACCTGGTTCCCCCGCCTGCGCGGGGATGGGCCGTTCGACCGCGGGGTGTTCATGATCAGTGGCGTGGTTCCCCCGCCTGCGCGGGGATGGGCCGCCGACTTTGTGCAGGCGCATAGCCGCTGAGTCGGTTCCCCCGCCTGCGCGGGGATGGGCCCCCGCGGGCGCTACCTGAGGGGTGGGCCGTCGAGGTTCCCCCGCCTGCGCGGGGATGGGCCCCAGTCATCAGTCATATGTCTCTCCTCTCACCAGGTTCCCCCGCCTGCGCGGGGATGGGCCCGCCATCCGGCGCCGCGTGGTGCACGCCGGCATGGTTCCCCCGCCTGCGCGGGGATGGGCCCCGCCTCAAGGCGCCGGCGCAGCGTCTCAATGGGGTTCCCCCGCCTGCGCGGGGATGGGCCGATCGCCGCCGTGACCGAGGCCGCGTCCTCCATGGTTCCCCCGCCTGCGCGGGGATGGGCCTTTTGTCCACAGCTTGGACGCGGCGCACCTGTCGGTTCCCCCGCCTGCGCGGGGATGGGCCCGGGTCGCTACTGGTGCGACCTCGTTTCATTCCGGTTCCCCCGCCTGCGCGGGGATGGGCCGGCTGTCCAGCACTTCGCGCATGGTCTGGAGGAGGTTCCCCCGCCTGCGCGGGGATGGGCCTGACCAGATCGCATCCGCGGTCGCCCATGTGACGGTTCCCCCGCCTGCGCGGGGATGGGCCCGGCTGGCACGGGCACGACCCCGTCCAGACTGGGGTTCCCCCGCCTGCGCGGGGATGGGCCCCATTCGCACCGCCCGCGCGCCCGCACGAAGCGGGTTCCCCCGCCTGCGCGGGGATGGGCCATCCACGCCATGGTCACTCCGCCGCTGCTCGGAGGTTCCCCCGCCTGCGCGGGGATGGGCCGTACCTGTCGTCCACGTCGCGGTGCTTTTCGAGGGTTCCCCCGCCTGCGCGGGGATGGGCCGGCGACCCGCAGCGCCACAAGGTCCGTGATGATGGTTCCCCCGCCTGCGCGGGGATGGGCCGGCTTGAGCGGCGCGGCGCTGGTTCTCGCGATCGGTTCCCCCGCCTGCGCGGGGATGGGCCGTGCTCTTGATTGGGCTGCTGCTCAAGAGTTGTGGTTCCCCCGCCTGCGCGGGGATGGGCCTGTCGCCATGAGATGATGCGGGAGGGGTTGACCGGTTCCCCCGCCTGCGCGGGGATGGGCCTCAGCCGTACGTTCCTGCATTTCCTGAACTCCTGGTTCCCCCGCCTGCGCGGGGATGGGCCTGGCACGTTCGCCAGCAGCAATCCCGCCGACAAGGTTCCCCCGCCTGCGCGGGGATGGGCCTCATACGGCGGGCTGGCGTCTATCACGGGACAGGGTTCCCCCGCCTGCGCGGGGATGGGCCTTACCACCATTACCTGAGGAAGGGGGATATGAAGGTTCCCCCGCCTGCGCGGGGATGGGCCGGATACGCGAGCCCGCCGATTCCGAATCGCGGTGGTTCCCCCGCCTGCGCGGGGATGGGCCGCTTGTTAGGCTTGTTGCCGACCACCTGAAGACGGTTCCCCCGCCTGCGCGGGGATGGGCCGGTATGCTTGAGGCCTATAGGCGCGAGCTCAGGGGTTCCCCCGCCTGCGCGGGGATGGGCCGCCATGCTATGGCCTCACGGCACGCGCCAGCCCGGTTCCCCCGCCTGCGCGGGGATGGGCCCGCCCGACGAGGGCGGCCTCATCGAGGTCCGGGGGTTCCCCCGCCTGCGCGGGGATGGGCCTGTCCCTGATCTGCACCTCGTTGAGAAGCTCGGGGTTCCCCCGCCTGCGCGGGGATGGGCCGGAGAAAGCCAATGAACCTGCTTGAAGCGTACAGGTTCCCCCGCCTGCGCGGGGATGGGCCCGGCCTTGCTGTGCGGTTTCGGCCGTACGAGAAGGTTCCCCCGCCTGCGCGGGGATGGGCCCGCGCGGTCACCCGACCGTCGAACCCAGGCCGCAGGTTCCCCCGCCTGCGCGGGGATGGGCCCCGATGAGTGGATAGAGCGAGCCCGCAGGGCGGGGTTCCCCCGCCTGCGCGGGGATGGGCCGGCCTCGGCCGTCATCTCCACGGCGATGGCGGCGGTTCCCCCGCCTGCGCGGGGATGGGCCGGGCAAGCAATCTCTATTCTGGATATTCCCGAAGGTTCCCCCGCCTGCGCGGGGATGGGCCTTCGACCGCTGCGGGTTCCGCAACCCCCGGTGCGGTTCCCCCGCCTGCGCGGGGATGGGCCCATGCCGCCGGCGTGCCAGGTGATGTATTTGCCGGTTCCCCCGCCTGCGCGGGGATGGGCCGCGCTGTATCTTGTGCGCATCGAGCCCTACCAAGGTTCCCCCGCCTGCGCGGGGATGGGCCCCTCCGCACCGCCTCCGACCTCGCCGCATTCGTGGTTCCCCCGCCTGCGCGGGGATGGGCCCGCCTTCATCTCCTTCAACCTACCAAACCTCCGGGGTCCCCCGCCTGCGCGGGGATGGGCCTCGGCTTGACCTCCTTTTCGAGCTCAAGCCGCAGGTTCCCCCGCCTGCGCGGGGATGGGCCCATGCCCAGGACAGTCACGGGGTTGCTGACGGTGGTTCCCCCGCCTGCGCGGGGATGGGCCCGCCTGTCCGCAGCCCCTGCTGCCGTCGCGGTTCCCCCGCCTGCGCGGGGATGGGCCTCAGGCGCCCTCCGGCCCATTCACCGGTGAGGTGGTTCCCCCGCCTGCGCGGGGATGGGCCCGGGATCCCCACATGGCAGCCAGCCGGTGGCGGGGTTCCCCCGCCTGCGCGGGGATGGGCCGGAGAACGCCAATGAACCTGCTTGAAGCGTAGCAGGGTTCCCCCGCCTGCGCGGGGATGGGCCTCAGCGCGGCCGGCGACGGGGCCGCGAGGGTTCCCCCGCCTGCGCGGGGATGGGCCGTGCAACTGATATGCAATGTATGAGATTGGTTCCCCCGCCTGCGCGGGGATGGGCCCGGCAGTCACGCTGACCGTCAACCGACGGCCCGGTTCCCCCGCCTGCGCGGGGATGGGCCGCCCCACGACACCACCGACTTCGCAGTCGCCTAGGTTCCCCCGCCTGCGCGGGGATGGGCCCGGGGTGATGTAGAAGGGGGAGACGGTGCCGGTGGTTCCCCCGCCTGCGCGGGGATGGGCCCCGGAGGTCGCGCTGCTGTACGCGGCGCACCTGGGTTCCCCCGCCTGCGCGGGGATGGGCCTTGGCCCCGGACCAGAATCTTCTTGCCTTCCAGGGTTCCCCCGCCTGCGCGGGGATGGGCCCACACGACTTCAGCCACTCGACCTCATCGAGGAGGTTCCCCCGCCTGCGCGGGGATGGGCCTGCTTGATGCCGCTCGAGCGCGCGCCCGAAGGGGGTTCCCCCGCCTGCGCGGGGATGGGCCGCATGCAGCAGATCTACGAGCGGCTCGCCTCGAGGTTCCCCCGCCTGCGCGGGGATGGGCCGTCTGCGCAGTGGTTCCCCCGCCTGCGCGGGGATGGGCCCTGGACGCCTCAGGCGCAGAGGTTCCCCCGCCTGCGCGGGGATGGGCCCTTGATAAGCCATCCCGTGACCGTCAGCGACACGGTTCCCCCGCCTGCGCGGGGATGGGCCTGCCCGGATTTCGTTTATCCGGGCATTTCTGGAGGTTCCCCCGCCTGCGCGGGGATGGGCCCGCCGGGTCCCACCCCTGGACGGCCACGGTCGCGGTTCCCCCGCCTGCGCGGGGATGGGCCCCCCGCCACGGCCCATGCGAGATCGCGCCACGTGGTTCCCCCGCCTGCGCGGGGATGGGCCCCACTGATCGACCTCGATGCAATCATCCGGAGGGGTTCCCCCGCCTGCGCGGGGATGGGCGAAGAAGGGTGAAAAAGTCGGGCTGGATGACCG
This sequence comes from Rhodothalassiaceae bacterium, assembly GCA_026004935.1. NCBI lineage: Bacteria > Pseudomonadati > Pseudomonadota > Alphaproteobacteria > Rhodothalassiales > Rhodothalassiaceae > Rhodothalassiaceae bacterium. The sequence goes on along the minus strand of BPKC01000001.1, from coordinate 2,507,789 downwards.
GGGTTCCCCCGCCTGCGCGGGGATGGGCCGCGCTGGAAGAGACGCTGGACGACTGCGAGAGGGGTTCCCCCGCCTGCGCGGGGATGGGCCCATTGCGCCCGTGATCGTGGATCAGGCGGACCGGGTTCCCCCGCCTGCGCGGGGATGGGCCCTTGAGTCATGTGCAAAAGAAAAGCTTTTGGCCGGTTCCCCCGCCTGCGCGGGGATGGGCCGCTCCGCCTCGCACTGCTCAACAGCGCGTCCTGGGTTCCCCCGCCTGCGCGGGGATGGGCCTGGCCCCTCCTGCGGCCCCCAGAGCCGCACCAGGGTTCCCCCGCCTGCGCGGGGATGGGCCCCGTCTCACGAAACCGCCCTCCTGGGCGACGCCGGTTCCCCCGCCTGCGCGGGGATGGGCCGTGCACCATCTCCGCAGCAGGGATCCCACACCGGGTTCCCCCGCCTGCGCGGGGATGGGCCCTGCCTTGGCGGTCACGCTGGACTGAACGGTCAGGTTCCCCCGCCTGCGCGGGGATGGGCCGTACGCGGCCGAGCTCGTCGATGACGACGGCGAGGTTCCCCCGCCTGCGCGGGGATGGGCCGCGATGGGACGGCCCGGCATGGATCGAGGTCGGGGTTCCCCCGCCTGCGCGGGGATGGGCCGTATGGTATCACCCGCGCGACGCTTGCGGCCGCGGTTCCCCCGCCTGCGCGGGGATGGGCCCCGACCTTCCGCCGCCCGGCAGATGGCGCCGTCGGTTCCCCCGCCTGCGCGGGGATGGGCCCCCATGCATCTGGAGCAGATCCTGGCGGGGCAGGGTTCCCCCGCCTGCGCGGGGATGGGCCGCGGTTCTGGGCGAGTGTCGTGTACTTGCCCGAGGTTCCCCCGCCTGCGCGGGGATGGGCCCGCCGGTTTGCCGCCGACGAGTTCGCCGACACTGGTTCCCCCGCCTGCGCGGGGATGGGTTTCGGTGTCCTCGCCCCGCGGCGAACATGAGAAAGCGGCCTCCATCGCGGAGGCCGCCTCCGATTTCCGCCGCGCCTTGGACCCTCCACCGCCAGGCTATCGACGCGGCCGGGGTCTCCCCCGTGCGGTTCCCTCGATATGGGGTGTTTGCCACCGCGGCGCAAGCATCCTGCGGTGTGCGCCTCCGTCTGCGTGGGGATGGGCCGGTCACAAGCCTGTGCGCATACCGGCGCCGGAGTCGCGATTGCTGCCGGCCGGGTTCGCCGGTCAAGCCGGCGAACGACGATTCAATGATGGGTCATCAGTGTGCGGAGAGGGGCCCGGCCGCATCAGAAGGGTCGGCGCAGGAAGCGCACGAGGTCGATGAGCCACAGGCCCAGGAAGACCGCGGTCACCAGCCACCACCAGGGAGACAGGATGCCCCCCAGCATGAAGGCCATGAAGGCCCCGAAGACGAGGCCGAGAGGCGAGATCACGGGCTTCCGCTCCATCCGCCAGCTCCCCTGGCCGCGTTGTTACCCCGGGCGGGCCGACACGCGCCCGCGGTTCCGCATCCGGCGCGGCGCCGCCCCCTTGGCAGCCGGCGCCCCGCGCAGTAAAAGGCTCGCGATCCGCGGGGCGGCGACGAGGCCGGCCCGCAGCACCCTTCCAGCATCCGAGCCGCAGGACGAGGGACGCCATGGCCGGTCATTCACAGTTCAAGAACATCATGCACAGGAAGAGCGCGCAGGACAAGAAGCGCGCCCAGCTCTTCAACAAGCTCGCCCGCGAGATCCAGGTGGCGGCCAAGCTCGGCTCCCCGGATCCCGCGTCCAATCCGCGCCTGCGCACGGCGATCGCCAACGCCCGTGCCGCCTCCATGCCCAAGGACCGCATCGAGCGCGCCATCGCCTCCTCCCAGCGCGCGGATGCCGAGAACTACGAGGAGGTCCGCTACGAGGGCTTCGGCCCGGGCGGCACGGCGCTCATCGTCGAGGCGCTCACCGACAACCGCAACCGCACGGCGGCCGAGGTGCGCGCCATCTTCTCCAAGAACGGCGGCAACATGGGCGAGACGGGCTGCGCCAGCTTCCTGTTCGAGCGCGTGGGGCTGATCGTCTATCCCGCCGCGGTCGCCGATGCGGACACCGTCTTCGAGGCGGCCGCCGAGGCCGGTGCCGACAACGTGGAATCCGACCGGCACGCCCATGAGATCACCTGCGCGCCGGACATGCTGGCGCAGGTCGCGCGGGCGCTGGAGGAGCGGCTGGGAGAGCCGCAGTCGGCCAAGCTCGCCTGGAAGGCCAAGGATGAGGTGCCGGTGAGTCTCGAGGACGCCGAGAAGCTGATGAAGCTCATCAGCGCACTCGAGGACAATGACGACGTCCAGGAGGTCTACGGCAACTACGCCATCTCGGACGAGGTGATGGAGAAGCTCGAAGCGGCCTGAGACCGGGACTGCGGCCCGCCCGGCACGCCGGACCACCAGGCCGAAAGGCCCCGCCCATGCGCATCCTCGGCCTCGATCCCGGGCTCGGCGCCACCGGATGGGGGCTGGTGGCGGCCGAGGGCACGCGCCTCGTCCACCTCGGTCACGGCACGATCCGCTCCGATGCCGCCGCCCCGTTGCCGGAGCGGCTGGCCATGCTGGCCGCCGGACTGAGACGGGTGATCGCGGATGCGGCCCCGGATTGCGCGGCGGTCGAGGAGACCTTCGTCAACCGCAATCCCGCATCGACCTTGAAACTGGGGCAGGCCCGTGGTGTGGTGCTGCTGGTGCCGGCCGAGGCGGGCCTCGAGATCGCCGAATACGCGCCGAACGCGGTAAAAAAGGCGGTGGTCGGCGTCGGCCATGCGGGAAAGGAGCAGGTGCGGATGATGGTGCGCGTGCTGCTCGGCGGGATCGCGGTGGACGGCGCGGATGCGGCGGACGCGCTCGCGGTCGCCATCTGCCACGCCCACCATGCCGGTGCGGCCGCAGCCCTGCTCGCGCGGCGGGGAGGGCGGCGGTGATCGCCCGGCTGAAGGGCATCGTCGCGGAGGTCGGCGAGGGGCATCTCGTCCTCGATGTCGGGGGGGTCGGCTATCTCGTCTTCGCGCCGGCCCGGCTGCTGGCGCGCCTTGCCCCCGGCGAGGAGGCGGCGCTTGCGATCGAGACCCATGTGCGCGAGGACCACATACATCTCTACGGTTTCGCGGACGCGGGCGAGCGCACGCTGTTCCGGATGCTGTGCGGGGTCTCGGGTGTCGGCGCGAAGCTTGCGCTCGGGCTGCTCTCCGTGCTGGACGGCGAGGCGCTGCAGCTTGCGATCGCGGCCGGGGATCACGCGGCGCTCGCGCGCGCGCCCGGGGTCGGCCGCAAGCTCGCCCAGCGCATCTGCCATGAACTCAAGGACCGGCTCGGCGGTCTGCCGGCGGGCGGCGCGGCGGAAGGCGGCGGCGCGGCCACCGCGGCGGACCACGGGCTTGTCGAGGATGCGGTATCGGCGCTGGTGCATCTCGGCTATGGGCGCATGGAGGCCCTGCGGGCGGTGCGCGCGCAGCTTGCGCGCGGCGGCGAGCCGGATCTCGCCGGCCTCATCCGTGACAGCCTGAAGGAGCTTGCCGGATGAGCGGGGACCGCCTGATCGACCGCGCGCCGACACCCGAGGACGAGGCGGAGGCGGTGCTGCGCCCGCGCCGGCTGGACGAGTTCATCGGCCAGGACCGCGAGCGGGAGAATCTCAAGGTCTACATCGCCGCCGCCCGCGCGCGCGGCGAGGCGCTGGATCACGTGCTGCTCTTCGGCCCGCCGGGCCTCGGCAAGACGACGCTGGCCCAGATCATCGCGCGCGAGCTCGGCGTCGGCTTCCGTGCGACCTCGGGCCCGGTGATCGCCCGGCCCGGGGATCTCGCGGCGCTGCTCACCAATCTTGAGCCGCACGACGTGCTCTTCATCGACGAGATCCATCGCCTGAGCCCCATGGTCGAGGAGATCCTCTATCCCGCGATGGAGGATTTCCAGCTGGACATCATCATCGGCGAAGGGCCGGCCGCACGCTCGGTGAAGATCGACCTGCCGCCGTTTACACTCATCGGCGCCACCACGCGCATGGGGCTGCTCACCAATCCGCTGCGCGACCGCTTCGGCATTCCCATCCGGCTCGACTTCTACCGCATCGAGGAGCTGATGGCCGTGGTGCGCCGGGCGGCGGGCGTGCTGGGGATGGAGCTCACCGACGACGGCGCGCGCGAGATCGCGGCCCGCTCGCGCGGCACGCCGCGCATCGCCGTCAGGCTGCTGCGGCGGGTGCGGGATTTCGCGGCCGTCGAGAAGGCGGGGCGGATCGACCGGATCGTGGCCGACCGCGCATTGAACCGCCTCAAGGTCGATGCCGTCGGCCTCGACGAGATGGACCGCCGGTATCTTGAGACCATCGCCCGGCTCTACGGCGGCGGGCCGGTGGGGATCGAGACGCTGGCGGCGGCCCTGTCGGAGCCGCGCGATGCGTTAGAGGACATCATCGAGCCCTATCTCATCCAGTCGGGCTTCATCCAGCGCACGCCGCGCGGGCGCGTGCTCACCGCCCATGCCTTCCGGCATCTGGGGATCGCGGCGCCGCCCTCGGCCGCGGGCGACCTGTTCACCACCGGAGACGACGGAGAAGGCGGAGCGGTCCCATGACGAGACGGACGCCCGACCCGCTCGCCGAACCGCAGCAGCCGGGCTTCATCGGGCGGACCTTCCGCCTGCCGCTTCGCGTCTACTACGAGGACACGGATGCGGGCGGCATCGTCCACCACGCCCGCTATCTCGCCTTCCTCGAGCGCGCGCGCAGCGAGATGCTCTGGGCGCTGGGCCTTGCGGACTGGGGCGAGCCGGACGGGGCGGCGACGGATGTCGTGCGGTTCGCCATCGCCCGGGCCGAGCTCATCTTCCGGCGGCCGGCGCGCCTCTTCGACCGCATCTTCGTCGCGACCCAGATCCGCCACATTGGTGCGGCCAGCATGGAGGCCGCGCAGGCGGTCTTGCGCGCCGGCGAGGCCCTGGTCTACGCCCGCATCCGGGCGGCCAGCGTCGATGCGCGGGGCCGGCCGCGCCGTCTGCCCGCGCACTGGCGCGAGGGACTCGCCGGCTTCGTGGTGCCGGCCGACGCGCCGGAGGCTCTGAGGGTCGAGGCGCCGTAACGAGGGGGCGGGGCGGGCCCCGCAAACCGCAGGGGAAGAAGCGAGGACATGGATTCGGGAATGGTTGCGGGCCGACTCGGCGGTGTCGACGGGATCGGCGTCTGGGACATGATCGCGGGCGCCGATCCGGTCGTGAAGGCGGTGATGGCGATTCTCGCGCTCGCCTCCGTGTGGAGCTGGGCGGTCATGGTCTCGGGCTGGCTGCGCATCCGCGCCGCCGAGCGCGCCGCGGACGCCTTCGAGAACCGCTTCTGGTCGGGCATCGGGCTGGACGAGCTTTATGCCGAGGTCAAGGACCGTCTGGCGCATCCGCTGGAGACCGTCTTCGTCGCCGCGATGCGCGAGTGGCGCCGCAGCTGCGAGCGGGCGGGCGAGCGGGCGGCGCTTGCGGAGCTTGCACTGGAGGCGCGGCTGTCCAAGGTGATGCGGGTGGCGATCGCGCGCGAGATGGAGCGGATCTCCGGGCAGATCGGCTATCTTGCGACCCTGGGCTCGGCCGCCCCGTTCATCGGCCTTTTCGGCACGGTCTGGGGTATCATGAACAGCTTCCAGGACATCGCGCTCGCCTCCAACACCTCGCTCGCCGTCGTCGCGCCCGGCATCGCCGAGGCGCTGCTCGCGACGGCGATGGGGCTCGTGGCGGCGATCCCCGCCGTCGTCGCCTACAACAAGCTTGCCGGCGATCTCGGGCGTTATGCCGGGCGGCTGGAAGGCTTCGCCGACGAGTTCTCCACCGTGCTGGCGCGCCGCGCGGCGGCCGGTTGAGGGGGGCCGGCCATGGGCATGATGATCCCCGGCGGCGAGGAGAATGGCCGGCGCGTGCGCCGCTTCGGCCTGCTCGCCGAGATCAACGTCACGCCCTTCGTCGACGTGATGCTGGTGCTGCTCGTCGTCTTCATGATCACCGCACCCCTGCTGCAGGCGGGTGTGCCCGTCGATCTGCCCGAGGCGGACGCGCCGCCGCTCGCCCAGGACAACACGCCGGTCACCGTCACCATGGACCGCGCCGGCAAGCTCTATCTCGGCGATGACGAGATCGCCGCGGGCAGCCTGCGCGAGCGGCTCGCCGCCATCGCGCGGGCGCGGGATCCGAAGAGGACGGTCGTCTATCTGCGCGCCGACAGGGCGCTCGCCTATGGCGACGTGGTCGCCGTGATGGCCGACATCCGGGGTGCGGGCTTCCTGCGGATCGCGCTGGTGAGCGAGGATGTCGCCCCGCCGCGCCGGTCCGCCGGTGCGGCACGGGCGGCGAGAGGATCGTGAGCGGGACGCGGCAGAGGATGCCCGATGCGTTCGTGGCGGAGCCGCCGGCAGGAGCGCGGCCGGCGGACGGTGTGCGCGCGCTCGAGCGCCGTGCCGGGCTGTACGGGATGGCGACCTCGCTTGCGCTCCATGCGCTCGTCGTGGCGCTCATCGTCGTGCGCTGGCCGCAAGCCCGGGCGCCGGACATGGAGCTGCCGGAGCCCGTGACGGTGGAGTTCGTCGTCGAGGAGGCAAAGCCCGCCCCGGCTCCCGAAGCGGTCGAGAAGCCGGCTCCGGCGCCGGCGGAGAATCTCGAGATCCGCGAGCGGGCCGAGGCCGGACGCATCCCCGTGCCCGAGACGAAGCCGGCGCCGCCCACCGAGGCCGCCCCGGCGCGGCCGCGGATCGAGGCCGTGCCGCGGGAGAAGCCCGCACCGCCCACGCGCTTCGATCCGGAGCGCGTCGCGGCCCTTCTCGACAAGGCGCGAAAGGAGACGCCGCCGGCTTCCGGCGGCGAAGAGAAGAGCGAGGCGAAGCCGGACGCGGCGCGCGACGCGCTCAAGGACCGGATCGCGGTGGCCTCGCTTTCGGCCGCGCTGGCCGCCCGCGTCCAGCGCTGCTGGACGGCACCCGTCGGCGCGAAGGGCGTGGAGGACATGCTGGTGCGCATCGAGGTAAGGTTGAGCCGGGAAGGCCGGCTCGTCGGCCTGCCGCGCTTCGTGGACGTCGACGAGGCGCGGCTCAAGACGGATCCCTACTACCGGGTCTTCGTCGAGAGCGCGCGCCGGGCGGTGCTCGCCTGCGCGCCCTATGACGACCTGCCGCAGCCGCTTTATCGCCTCTGGCAGCAGATCGAGTTCACATTCTCGCCAAAGAACATGTATTGATCGGGGCCCGATCGGGGCCGGGGCGCCGGCCCCGCGCGCCGACGCCACGCGAAGGAGGACGATCCGGATGCTCCGTCTCACGCGCCGCTGGTTCACCCTGCTGCTGCCGGCCGTCGCGGCCCTGCTGCTCGTCGCCGGCCGGCCCGCAGCGGCGCAGCTCAGGGTGGACGTGACGCGCGGGATGCTGGAGCCGCTGCCGATCGCGATCCCCGCCTTCGTGCTCAAGCGGCCGGGCGCGGCCGGCGCGGACGAGCTCGCCCGGCGCGGCGAGGATCTGGCGGCGGTGGTCGCGGCGGATCTCCAGCGCTCCGGTCTCTTCCGGCCGCTGCCGGAGGAGGCCTTCATCTCGACGCCTGCTTCGGCGGACGTGCGGCCGCAGTTCGCGAACTGGCGCGCGATCGCGGCCCAGGCGCTGGTCGTCGGCCAGATCGATCGCGAGCCGAGCGGCCGGCTGGTGGCGGAATTCCGCCTGTGGGACGTGCTGGCCGAGCAGCAGCTCGTGGGGCTGCGCTATACGGCCGAGCCCGCGGACTGGCGGCGCATGGCGCATCGCATCGCCGATGACATCTACGAGCGGCTGACCGGCGAGAAGGGGTATTTCGACACCCGCATCGTCTTCATCGCCGAGACGGGCCCGAAGACGCAGCGCGTCAAGCGCCTCGCCATCATGGACCAGGACGGCTTCAACCTGCGCTATCTGACGGACGGGAAGGATCTGGTGCTCACGCCGCGCTTTTCGCCGACGCGCCAGGAGATCACCTATCTCGCCTACTACGGCAACAAGCCGCGCGTGTATCTCTACGACCTCGAAACCGGCAAGCACGAGGTGCTCGGGGACTTTCCCAACATGACCTTTGCGCCGCGCTTTTCGCCGGACGGCCGGCGCGTGATCATGTCGCTCGCGGACAACGGCAACTCCGACATCTACGAGATGGACCTGCAGACCCGGCGCGTGCGGCGGCTGACGGACCATCCCGCCATCGACACCTCGCCTTCCTACTCCCCCGACGGCCGCTACATCGTCTTCAACTCCGACCGCGGCGGCTCGCAGCAGCTCTACGTCATGGAGGCCGACGGCACGAAGATCCGCCGCATCTCCTTCGGCGACGGCCGCTATGCGACGCCGGTGTGGTCACCGCGCGGGGATCTGATCGCCTTCACGAAGATGGGCGAGCAGAAGTTTCGCATCGGCGTCATGCGCCCCGACGGCTCGGGCGAGCGGCTGCTCACCGACGCCTATCAGGACGAGGCCCCGAGCTGGGCACCGAACGGGCGCGTGCTCATCTTCTTCCGCCTCGACCCGGCAACCGGGGCGACGAGCCTGTGGACCATCGATCTGACCGGCTACAACGAGCGCAAGGTGCCCACCCCGACGGATGCATCCGACCCCGCCTGGTCGCCGCTCCTCGACTGATGTGCCCTGCGTCCGGCCGTTGTGCAATCTCGCTGGTGGGGCGGAGCTTTTCTTGATCGCGGGGATGCCCGGTCCTATAGTGCGCCGCGCCCGCCGGCGTGCAGCGGTGTGCGCGCCGGTGGCGCGGGCAGGCAAGGGGCATCCGGGCTGCGTCCCGACGGCGGGCGACGGATGCGGGACGGTCAGGGAAAGAGAGCCGGGCATGAGGGGATTTGCGCTGACGAACTGGGTCGTCGCGGCCGTGGCGGCGGTGCTGCTGGCCGGCTGTGCGAAGCAGACGCCCGCACCGGAGGCCGCGCCCGCGCGGCCGGAGCAGGCCGCAAGCCAGCCGGAGAAGGCCGAGACCGGTCCCTCCTCCCTGCCGGCGGTCGGCGGCTCCGGCTCGCTCGACCGCGAGGCGCTCGACGACCGCTACGGGCCGCCGACCGATGCCGCGCTTGTCGCCTTCGCCGGCGACCGCGTCTATTTCGCCTTCGACAGCGCGGAGCTCACGCCCGAGGCGCGCGCAACCCTCGAAAAGCAGGCGGAATGGCTGAAGCACCACGCGCAGGTGCGCGTCATCATCGAGGGCCATGCCGACGAGCGCGGCACCCGCGAATACAATCTGGCGCTGGGCGAGCGGCGGGCGAACGCCGTGAAGAACTACCTCGTCGCCCTCGGCATCGCGCCCGAGCGGATCGAGACGATATCCTACGGCAAGGAACGCCCGGCGGTGCTGGGCACCGGCGAGGCCGTCTGGCGGCTCAACCGCCGTGCGGTCACCAAGCTCATCACCCCGGGCGTGTGACCGTCCGCGTGGCGGGCGGCCGCTTTTCGCCCGCATTCCGCGGTCATGATCCGCATCCTCGGCCTGCGGCCCGGGATGTGCGCGGTCGCGGCCGGCCGGGAAGCTTGCGGAGGTGAGGACGATGAACGCAGCGAGCCACCTGCGACACATGTTGGCGGCGGTTCTGGCCGCCGCCGCGGTTCTCGTGATGGGGCCGGCGGCGGCCGCCCCCAGCCGCGCCGAGCTTGCGGCCGAGATCGAAACGCTTCGCGCCGAGCTTGCCGCGGTCAAGGACGACCTTGCGGCGCTGAGGAAGCGGACGGAGCTTCCCGACAGCGCAACCCGCCTGCTGGCCGACCTCGTGGCGCGCATGGAGCACATCGAGCGCCAGATGGCCGGTCTCAACGGCCGGCTGGAGGAGCAGGAACATGCCGTGGCCGAGCTGAAGTCCCGCCTCGACCGGCTGGCGGCGGACTTCCAGGCCCGGCTGCTGCAGCTCGAATCGGGCGCGCCTTCCGCCACGGCCCCGGCAGCCGCCGCCGCGCCAGCCGGAGGGTCCACCCCTTCCGCCGGCGCACCCGAAGCCGCTTCGGTCGCCGGGCCGGCCCGGCCGGCCGAAGGACCGAAGCTGCCGGATGATCCCCAGAAGGCATACGACGCGGCCTTCGCGCTGCTGCGCCAGGGTGATTTTGCGGCGGCCGAGGCGGCCTTTCGAGCCTTCCTCGAGCGCTTTGCCGGCCACGAGCTGGCGGCCAACGCCCAGTACTGGCTGGGCGAGACCTACTATGTGCGCAAGGACTATGCGCGGGCCGCGGAGGCCTTCCTCAAGGGCTATCAGGACTACCGCGACCGGCCCAAGGCCGCCGACAGCCTGCTCAAGCTCGCGATGAGTCTCGCGAGCCTCGGAAACAGGGAGGAGGCCTGCGCGGCGCTGGCGGAACTTGCCAGCCGCTATCCCGACGCCTCCACGGCCGTCCGGCAGCGCGCCGCCGCGCAGCGCCGTCAGCTCGCATGCCCCTGAGCGACGATGGGCCGCCCGTCAAGGCGCTGGGCGCGCGCGGCTTCGCCCGCCGCATGGCGGCGCTCGGCCTTCGCCCTTCGGACGGGCCGGTGGCGGTCGCCGTCTCAGGCGGGCTCGACAGCATGGCGCTCGTGCTGCTGGCCGCCGGCTGGGGGCCGGTGCTGGCGCTGACCGTGGACCACAGCCTGCGTCCCGGCTCGCGCGAGGAGGCCGAGCGGGTTCACGCCTTCCTGCGGGCCCGTGGCATCGACCATCGGATCCTGAGGCTGGCCCCGGGTGATCTGCCGCCGGGCCACGGCAGCCTCGAGGCGCGGGCGCGCCTTGCCCGCTACGCCGCGCTCGAGGAGGCCTGCGCCGCGGCCGGCATCCGCCATCTCCTGCTCGCCCACACCCTCGAAGACCAGGCCGAGACCGTGCTGCTGCGGCTGCTGGCGGGTTCGGGGCTGGAGGGGCTTGCCGCAATGGCGGAGCGCGCGCCGCCGCTCGTCGTGCCCGACGGGCCGGTGCGGCTGCGGCCGCTCATCAACGTCTCCCGCGCACATCTTGCGCCGATCGTGGCCGCGGCGGGATGGCAGCCGGTGCAGGATCCCATGAATGCGGACGAGCGCTTCGCGCGCGTGCGCGTGCGCCGCTGGCTCGCCGCAGCCCCGGACGGCGGGCGGGCGGCGCGACGGATCGCCGCCGTCGCCCGCAAGCTCGCGCGCGCGCAAGCGGCGCTGGATGCGGCGATAGATGCGCTTCTCGAAGGCTGCCTGACGCTGTCTCCCGCGGGTTTCGCCCGGCTGGAGCCTTCGCCATTGCGCGATGCCCCCGAGGAGGTGGCGCTGCGCGCGCTCACCCGTCTGATCCGGCATGTCGGCGGCGGCGTCTTCCCGCCGCGCGAGGCGGCCGTACGCCGGCTGCTCGCCCAGGTCACACGCGCCGATTTCGCGGGAGCAACGCTCGCCGGCGTCCTGCTCGTGCCTTGGCGGGGACAGATCCTGTTGTGCCGCGAGCCGGCGGCGCTCGCCGAGCCGGTCGCGCTGCGACCCGGCCGGGTCCTGCGCTGGGACGGCCGCTTCCTCGCGCGCGCTCCCGCCGATCTCGAGCCGGGCTGGACCCTGGGGCCGCTCGGCGCACGCTGGCGTGCGCCGGTCGGCGCCGCCTTCGGGCGCCGTGGCCAGCAGGCCGTGGAGGCCGTTCCCGGTCCGGCAAGGCCCGGGCTTGCCTGTCTGCGCGAGCCGTCCGGGCGCCTCGTCGCCATCGCCGGGCTGCCCATCCCGCCCGAGCCCGCAGCAGGGAGCGTCCCCCTGGCCTTTGCGCCGGTCTCGCCCTTGTTCAGGAAGAAGCAATCCCTATCTGCTTAACAGACCGCAGCGCTTCGGCGTAGAATGCGGATGCGTGGCGCGCCGGCTGCCGGCCGCAGGCGCAGGAACGAAGGAACCGCGTGTGAACAATTTCGGTCGCAATATTCTCATCTGGCTGCTGCTCATCCTGGCTTTCGCCGCCATCTTCAACATGTTCCAGACGCCGGCCGGGCGGCTCGCCCACGAGCTCGCCTATTCCGATTTCCTGGAGAAGGTCGAGCAGGGCGAGGTGCGCCAGGTCACCATCCAGGACCACGAGATCAGCGGCGAGCTGCGGTCGGGCACCTCGTTCACGACCATCGCGCCCGACGATCCGGGGCTCATCGAGACCCTGCGCAAGGCCGGCGTGCGCTTTGCCGCCAAAAAGGAGGAATCGAGTCCGCTGCTGTCGATTCTGATCACCTGGTTCCCGATGCTGCTGCTGATCGGCGTGTGGATCTTCTTCATGCGCCAGATGCAGGCGGGCCGCGGCGGCGGCGCGATGGGCTTCGGCAAGTCGCGGGCGCGGCTTCTGACCGAGAAGACGGGGCGCGTGACCTTCGATGACGTCGCCGGCATCGACGAGGCGAAGGAGGAGCTGCAGGAGATCGTCGAGTTCCTGAAGGATCCCCACAAGTTCCAGCGCCTCGGCGGCCGGATTCCGAAGGGCGCGCTGCTCGTCGGCCCGCCGGGCACCGGCAAGACGCTGCTTGCGCGCGCGATCGCGGGCGAGGCCAACGTGCCCTTCTTCACGATCTCGGGCTCGGACTTCGTCGAGATGTTCGTGGGCGTGGGGGCGAGCCGCGTGCGCGACATGTTCGACCAGGCCAAGAAGAACGCCCCCTGCATCATCTTCATCGACGAGATCGATGCCGTCGGCCGCCATCGTGGTGCGGGGCTCGGCGGCGGCAACGACGAGCGCGAGCAGACGCTGAACCAGCTCCTCGTCGAGATGGACGGCTTCGAATCGAACGAGGGCATCATCCTGATCGCGGCGACCAACCGGCCGGACGTGCTTGATCCGGCGCTGCTGAGACCCGGCCGTTTCGACCGCCAGATCGTCGTGCCCAACCCCGACATCGTGGGACGCGAGAAGATCCTGCGCGTGCACATGCGCAAGGTGCCGCTGGACAAGGACGTCGATCCCAAGATCATCGCCCGCGGCACGCCCGGGTTCTCCGGCGCGGATCTCGCAAACCTCGTGAACGAGGCGGCGCTGCTTGCCGCGCGCAAGGGCAAGAAGGTCGTGTCCATGGCCGAATTCGAGGAGGCCAAGGACAAGGTGATGATGGGCGCCGAGCGCCGCTCCATGGTCATGACCGAGGAGGAAAAGCGGCTGACCGCCTATCACGAGGCCGGGCATGCGCTGGTGGCGCTGCACTGCCCGGAGGCCGATCCCATCCACAAGGCGACCATCATCCCGCGCGGGCGGGCGCTCGGCATGGTGATGCGCCTGCCCGAGCGCGACGAGTACGCCCAGTCGCGCCAGAAGATGAAGGACAATCTGGCGATCGCCATGGGCGGGCGCGTCGCCGAGGAGCTGATCTTCGGCCCGGACAGGGTGACCTCGGGTGCGGCCAGCGACATCCAGATGGCCACGCGGCTCGCGCGGGCGATGGTCACGAAATACGGCATGTCCGACAAGCTCGGCCCGCTGCAGTATGACGAGAACGAGGAGGAGATCTTCCTCGGCGCCTCGATCGCCCGCCAGCGCCACATCTCCGAGCAGACCGCGCGCGAGATCGACGAGGAGGTGCGCGCCTTCGTGGAAGAGGCCTATGCGCGCGCGCGCCGGATTCTCGAGGAGCACCTGGACGACCTGCACAGGCTGGCGAAGGCGCTGCTCGAATACGAGACGCTCTCCGGCGACGAGATCAGGGCCGTGCTGGAAGGCCGGCCCATCGAGCGGCCCGATGTCGCGCCCGCGCCGGAGGCCGAGGTGCGGCCGCCCAAGCCCGCGACCGTTCCGCAGACGGGCCGGCGCCGGGGGCGTCCGCCCGCCCTCGGCCCCGAGCCTCAGCCCCAGAGCTGACGGCCCCGATCCGCGAGCCGCTTTGAAGGGGCGGCTCCGCCCCCCGGCCGCACGATCCTTCGCGCCCGTCCTCGGGCTGCCGATTGACTCGGCCGCCGCGATGCGGCTACTGCGCTCTCAGGCCCGCGACCGGGCGTCCGGCGTCGACAACGAGCCGGCGCAAGGTCGCATCCGCCTGCGGGAGAGACCCGCCGGAAGGTGCTTGCACGCCTTCGGGCGGGCGCCGAAGGAGCAACCGCCCCGGAAACTCTCAGGCAGAAGGACCGCAGGCAGGCAACGGCCTCTCTGGAAAGCAGGAGCGGAACGCCCATGGCGCGCCGCTCCTCACCGACGGGGATAAGCGCCGCACCGGCACGGGTCCGGGTGCTGCGCGAAATCTCTCAGGTCCCGCGACAGAGGGGGCGACAGAACGACGGCCTTCGGCAGCATCATGCCGCAAGCGCGCGCGTTCTGTTGCGCCGCATGCGTTGCAGGAAGGCGGGACCGGACATGGCGGACGGCACGGATCTGAAGTCCACTCCTCTGCGGGCTCTCCATGAAGAGCTCGGTGCGCGCATGGTGCCCTTCGCGGGCTACGCCATGCCGCTGCAGTATCGCGCCGGCATCATCGCCGAGCATCTGCACACGCGCAGCGCCGCCGGCCTCTTCGACGTCTCGCACATGGGTCAGGTCACGATCCGCGCCCGCATGCCGGGCGAGGATCCCGCCCGCGCCCTCGAGCGGCTGGTGCCCTCGCGGCTGGTTACGCTCGCGCCGGGGCGGATGCGCTACACCGTGCTGCTCAATGACGAAGGCGGCATCATCGACGACCTCATCGTCACCCGCACGGATGCGCCGGACGGCGCGCTGTTCGCCGTCGTCAACGCCGCGCGCAAGGAGGTGGACCTTGCGCATCTCGAACGGCGCATCGGCGCCGACGTCGCGATCACCCGCCATGACGAGCGGGCACTCATCGCGCTCCAGGGGCCACGGGCCGAAGAGGCGCTCGCCGCCCTCGTCCCCGCTGCGGCCGCGCTGGCCTTCATGCAGTGGGGGCGTTTCGCATGGGAGGGCGAGGAAATCTGGATCTCGCGTTCCGGCTACACCGGCGAGGACGGCTTCGAGATCTCGGTCCCGGCCGGCGCGGCCGAGCGGCTGGCGCGGACGCTTCTCGCTCATGAGGCGGTGGCACCGGCCGGGCTCGGCGCCCGCGATTCGCTCAGACTCGAGGCCGGCCTGTGCCTCTACGGCCATGACATCGACGAGACGACCGATCCGGTGGAAGCCGATCTCGCCTTCACCATCGCGAAGGCCCGGCGCGAGGCCGCGGATTTCCCGGGTGCCGGGCGGATCCTGAAGGCGCTGGCCGAAGGCCCCGCACGCCGGCGCGTGGGACTGCTGATCGAGGGCCGCGCCATCGCGCGCGAAGGGACGGAAATCCGCAGCGCGGATGGCGCCAGGACCGTGGGTCGGGTGACCAGCGGCTGCTATTCTCCCTGCCTCGGCAAGCCGATCGCCATGGGCCATGTCGCGCGCGGATGCGATGCGCCGGGCACCGCGCTTTCCGTCGTCATCCGCGGGCGTAGCGAGCCGGCCGAGGTGGTCGCGCTGCCCTTCGTCCCGCACCGCTATCGGCGCCAGGGTTAGCGCAAACCGCATCAGGAGGAGGAACGCATCATGGGCACGATCCGCTATACGAAGGAGCATGAATGGGTGCGGCTCGAGGGTGAGGAGGCCGTCGTCGGCATCACCGACTATGCGCAGAGCCAGCTCGGCGATGTCGTCTTCGTCGAGCTGCCGGAGGTGGGACGCGAGCTTGCGCAGGGAGACGAGGCGGCCGTCGTGGAATCCGTCAAGGCGGCGAGCGAGGTCTATGCGCCGCTGTCCGGCACGGTGACCGCCGTCAACGAGCGGCTGCCGGAGGAGCCCGGCCTCGTCAACACGAGCCCGATGGAGGACGGCTGGTTCTTCCGCATGAAGCCGGCCAAGCCGGCGGAGCTCGACGCGCTCATGGACGAGGACGCCTACAAGGCCTACGTCGCCGAGCTCGAGGGCTGAGGGCTGCCCGACACGGGCGCGAGAAGGGAAAGGACGTCGAGGCGCCATGCGCTACCTGCCGCTGACCGATGACGACCGCAAGCAGATGTGCGCGGCCATCGGGGTCGAGAGCGTCGACGAGCTGTTCCGGGACGTGCCGGCCGCGCTCCTCAACCCGGCGCTGGACGGTGTGCCCGAGGGCGAGGGCGAGCTCGAGATCGACCGCCGCTTCCGGGCCTTCGCCCGGCGCAACCTGCCGGCCTTCGAGCACCCCTTCTTCATCGGCGCGGGCGCCTACCGCCACCACATCCCGGCCAGCGTCGATCATCTCATCCAGCGCGGCGAGTTCCTGACCGCCTACACGCCCTATCAGCCGGAGATCGCCCAGGGCACGCTGACCTATCTGTTCGAGTTTCAGAGCCAGGTGGCCGCGCTCTTCGGCATGGAGGTGGCCAACGCCTCCATGTATGACGGCGCCACCGCCACCGCCGAGGCCGTGCTGATGGCCATGCGCCTGAAGCGCAACAGGCGCAAGGCCGTGCTTTCCGGCCATCTGCATCCCCATTACCGGGCCGTCATCGAGACGATGAGCCGGTTCCGCGGCGAGACGCTCGTCACCTCGGCACCCCATGCGGCGGACCCGGAAGCCGATCTTCAGGCGGTGATCGCCGCGATCGACGAGGAGACCGCCTGTGTCGTTCTCCAGTATCCGGACGTCTTCGGCCATGTGAGCGACCTGACGGCGGTGGCCGCGCGCGCGCATGAGAAGGGCGCCCTCGTCGTCACGGTGACGACGGAGCCCGTGGCGCTGGGCCTGCTGCGTCCGCCCGGCAGCTTCGGAGCCGACATCGCCGTCGGCGAAGGGCAGGCGCTGGGCGTGGGGCTCAATTTCGGCGGCCCGCATCTCGGCCTGTTCACGACGCGCAAGGAATTCGTGCGGCAGATGCCCGGGCGGCTGGTGGGCGAGACGGTGGATGCGGACGGCCGCCGCGGTTTCGTGCTGACGCTTGCCGCGCGCGAGCAGCACATCCGCCGCGAGAAGGCGACATCCAACATCTGCACGAACTCGGGGCTGGCGGCACTCGCCTTCACGATCCACATGACGCTGCTGGGCGAAAAGGGCCTGCGCCGGCTCGCCCGCCTCAACCACGCGCGGGCGGCGGCCGTGCGGGCCGCGCTTGCACCGCTTGCCGGTGTGGAGGTGCTGAACCGGCGCTTCTTCAACGAGATCACGCTGCGTCTGCCGGTGCCGGCGGCCCCTGTCGTCGAACAGCTCGCGCAGGAAGGCATCCTTGCGGGCGTCCCGGGCAGCCGGCTGTGGCCGGAGCGCGAGGACTGCCGCAACCTTCTGCTGGTCGCGGCGACCGAGACCGTGCGCGACGAGGACATCGCGGCGCTGGCCGGAGCGCTCGGCCGCGCGCTCGAGGCGGGGTGAGGATCGGGATGGTGACGGGTATGCGAGACGGGGAGGGCATGGCGCCGGCTGGCGCGGCCGGTGCGCCGGAGACCTTCACGGGCCACCGCGGGCTGCTCCACGAGGAGCCGCTGATCTGCGAATATCCCGGCGCCTTCGGGAAGACCGGTGTGGATCTGCCGGATGTGGAGATCGACGAGGCGCCGCTTGCGGGTTTCCTGCGCGAGGAGCCGATCGGGCTGCCGGGTCTGACCGAGCCGGAGGCCGTGCGCCACTACACGCGGCTTTCCCAGCTCAACTACGGCATCGACACGGGGTTCTTCCCGCTCGGCTCCTGCACGATGAAGCACAACCCGCGGCTCAATGAGAAGCTGGCGCGGCTGCCCGGACTGGCGGACATCCATCCGCTCCAGCCGGAGAGCACCGTCCAGGGGGCGCTGGAGCTGATGGCGGAGCTGGCCGACTGGTTGAAGCGGCTCACCGGCATGCCGGCGGTCACCCTGGTGCCCAAGGCCGGTGCGCATGGCGAGCTTGCCGGCATCATGGCGATCCGGGCGGCGCTGGAGGCGCGCGGAGATGCCCGGCGCGTGATCCTCGTGCCGGAATCCGCGCACGGCACGAATCCCGCCACGGCCGCCTTCTGCGGCTACGACGTGCGCGCCATCCCGGCCGGCGCGGACGGGCGCGTGGATCCGGCCGCGCTCGAGGCCGCACTCGGCCCCGAGATCGCCGGCATCATGATCACCAACCCCAACACCTGCGGCCTGTTCGAGCGGGACATGCAGCAGATATCAGAGCTCGTCCACGCCGCCGGCGGCTTCGTGTACTGCGACGGGGCGAACTTCAATGCGATCGTGGGCAAGGTGCGCCCCGGCGATCTCGGCGTGGACGCCATGCACATCAACCTGCACAAGACCTTCTCCACCCCCCACGGCGGCGGCGGCCCGGGCTCGGGGCCGGTGGTCTTCTCCGAGGCGCTCGCGCCGTTCGCGCCGCTGCCGCGGCTGGAATGCGACGGCGGGCGCTGGCGGCTCGTCGAATGGCCGGGAGGTGAAGAGGACCGCAGCTTCGGGCGGCTGTGCGCCTTCCATGGCCAGATGGGCATGTTCGTGCGCGCGCTCGCCTTCATGATGAGTCTCGGGCGCGACGGGCTGAAGCGGATGGCGGAAGACGCCGTGCTGGCCGCCAACTACATCCGCGCGCGGCTCCAAGATGCGATCACGACGCCGTTTCCGGGGCCGTCGATGCACGAGGTGCTCTTCGACGACCGCTTCCTCAAGGGCACCGGCGTCACCACCCTCGACTTCGCCAAGGCGCTCATCGACGAGGGCTTCCATCCGATGACGATCTATTTTCCCCTTGTCGTCCACGGCGCCATGCTTGTCGAGCCGACGGAAACCGAGTCCAAAGCCAGCCTCGACGAATTCATCATGGCCATGCGCAGTCTCGCCGATGCCGCACGCAAGGGCGAGGTGGAGCGCTTCACAGAGGCGCCGCGCCTTGCTCCCCGCCGGCGTCTCGACGAGACGCGGGCGGCGCGCAGCCCGCGTCTGACATGGAACATGGCGGGCGAGGGAAAGGCGGCGGCCTGAAGCTGCGCGGTGCGCAGCCGGCTTGGCGATTCGCGCCCGCGCGGGCCGGCGAATCGGCGTCCCCGTCCGGGCACGGCACCTTGCGCTGCGACATTCGTTTATGGGAATATGCTGGTGCGACAAGATGTCGCGCCGGCCGGCGCCGTCCGCCGGAATGCGTGAATTTTCCAATATCCAGCAGGTGCTTCGGCGGGCCTATGCGGCGGGGAAGGGGGAGTCCCGGAACGCGGCGCTTCTTGACATTCATGAATGGTTAACGATGTTCGGAGCAAGGTGGTCACGCGCCCAAGGGTTGCATGGCGCATCGCACGCGTGCGAAGGCAATCCAAGCGTGTGGACGCTCGTGATTGACGAGGACGTGTGATTGCCCCTCCGACCGGTCGGGTTCCCCCCGCCCGACCGGAACATAGGGACCACCGGTGCCCCTCCCCCGATGACGGTGGTCCCGCTCAGCGACGGCGTTCGACTCCCCTCCCTGTCAACGCCGAACCAGGCGGGTGTCCGCTGCCCCTGCGGACACCCGCCGTCTTTTTCAGCAGGGCGCATGCTCACAGGAGCTGGCGCAGGGCGCGGTCGCTCGGTGCGCCGACGGCAACGATCTGCTCGCGTCCGGGATCCGTGCCGGCGAAGGGGAAGAAGCCGATCATCACCTCGACGCGCGCGCGTTCGCAACCGGTCACCGCCGCGCGCACGAAGACGGGTTCCGCATCCCTGATCGCGTGCAGCATCGCACGCTGACGGCTGCGCAGCGCCGCACCCCGGCAATACTCGCTGAGCAAAAACCCCGTCAGATCGCGGTGCGTCATCTGCGCCACGGCGGTGCCGTGCAGACGGATGCGGAAATCGGGAAGGCCGGAACCGGCCGGCGTCTCGCCCTCGCGCTCCAGGATCATGCACCACTTGAGCAAAGAGGGGAAGGCGTGCGGGTCGAGATCACTGCGCCGTGGCAGGGGGTCGCGCGGCAGAGCCGCCCACACGACCTGAAAGAGCCGGGCGGGGTGATCGGTTTCCACCCAGGTTTCGACGATCGGCTCGACCGGACAGTCGCACAAGGACCCGTAGCGCGCCGCCCAGTCCAGACCGGGAAGGATCGCCACTGCCGTTCCCCTTGCTTGCGGCCGTTCCGGCCGGCCTTCTCCCGCAATCGGGCGCTAGCGCATCGGCGGAAAAAACGGAAGCAACGAGGGCTTATCCGGCGGGGCGCCCGTGCACGTGAAAGCTGCAGCACGCCGGCACGGCTGCACCACCCAGGGTCGGGACACCGATCCGATCACCCGGTGACCGGAGGAGACCGGAAGAGCCCGTAAACCGTGGTTTACCGCGGATCCGCCCGTTCACCAGATGCGGCAGGGCGGGCGTCTCACGCCCCGGGAAAACGGGCGAGCGAGAGCACCTCGATTCCCCGCCGCCGCAGCTTCTCCGAGCCACCCAGATCCGGGAGGTCGATGACGAAGCAGGCGGCGAGAACCTTGCCGCCGGCGGATTCGATCAGGTCGATCGCGGCCATCGCCGTACCGCCGGTGGCGACGAGGTCGTCGACGAGCAGCAGATGATCGCCCGCGCGCACGGCGTCCTCGTGCATCTCCAGGACGTCCGTGCCGTATTCGAGCTGGTATTCGCGCCGCAGCACCCGCGCCGGCAGCTTGCCGGGTTTTCTGATCGGCACGAAGCCGCAGCCGAGCTGATGTGCGACCGCACCACCCAGAATGAAGCCGCGCGCCTCGATGCCCGCGACCTTGTCGATGGCGACCCCGACATAGGGTTGCACCAGCTCGTCGACGGCCTTGCGGAAGCCCTGGGTGTCGGCGAGCAGAGTGGTGATGTCGCGAAACAGGATGCCGGGCTTCGGAAAATCCGGGATCGTCCGGATCCGGGCCTTCACCCAGTCCTCGATGGAGACGAAGCGCGGCAGGGTCTCGTCCGCCCGGCTTCCCGTTTCGCGGCCGTCCCGCATGGTCGTCTCCTCCCTCACCCGTCCGCCTGCGCGGCCCGGAGCAGCCGCGCGAGTATGGCTTCGTTGCGGCGCAGCACCTCTTCGTCCCAGGCCTCCCGCGGCGTGACGATCGCAAGATCGAGCGCCCGGTCGCAGCCGGCCGGGCACGGCACGGGCCGTTCATCCCCCTTCACCCGGCGCGCAAAGGCGGCGACGAGGGTGGCCGCTTTGCGGGCATTGGTCTTGAGCACCTCCAGGACCGCCGCGACATCCACGGCCGCCTCGCCGTCCCGGAAGGCGTCGAAGTCCGTCACCATGGCGACCGTCTGATAGCAGATCTCCGCCTCGCGGGCGAGCCTGGCCTCGGGCAGGTTGGTCATGCCGATGACGTCCGCGCCCCAGGAGCGATAGAGCCGGCTTTCCGCGCGCGTTGAAAAGGCCGGTCCCTCGATGGCGATGTAGGTGCCGCGGGATGCGAAGGGTATGCCGCAGCCGGCCAGCAGCTCGGCGAGGATCCTCCTCAGCCGCGCGCATGTGGGCTCGGCGAAGGCGACATGGGCCACCAGCCCTTCATCGAAGAAGCTGCCGGGCCGGCGCGTGCGGTCGATGAACTGGTCGACCAGCACGAAGGTGCCGGGCGGCAGGTCCTCCCGCAGACTGCCGCAGGCCGACAGGGACAGAATGTCGGTCACCCCGGCGCGCTTCAGACAGTCGATGTTGGCGCGGTAGTTGATGCGGTGCGGCGGGATGCGGTGGCCGGTGCCATGGCGGGCGAGGAAGACGACCTCGATCCCCGCGATCCGCCCCGCGACCGGCGGCGCGCTGGGTGCGCCGTAGGGCGAGGTGACGGCAAGCGGCCGTGCGTCCTCGAGCCCCGCAAGCTCCACGATGCCGGAACCGCCGATGATGCCCGGTTTCATCGCCTGTGCCCTTTCCCGGTCGGCCGGGCCTTCGCTGCCTTCCGCCATGCCCGCTTGTCAAGAACGCCCGCCCCCGGGCAGGTAGGCGTGGTGGCATTTCCTCGGTAAGGTCGGGGAGGGAGGAAGACGCGGAGGATTCGGATGCGCCGCCGCGCACGGAATCGGATCAGCGTCGAGGCCGCACCGCCACGGGCCGCTTCGGCGCGCCGGCGGCAGGTGCTGGCACTCGTGCGGATGATTCCGCCCGGCCGGGTTGCGACCTATGGCGATATCGCGCGGCTCGTGCCGGGGGTGACGGCACGCCTCGTCGGCTTCATGATGGCGGGGGCGGGAAGCGAAGCCGACCTGCCCTGGCATCGGGTCGTGAACGCCCGGGGCGCGGTGAGTCCCCACGCGCATGCGGCGCGCCAGCGCCAGCTGCTCGAGGCCGAGGGGATCCGCTTCGCCATCGACGGACGCTTCGATCTCGCGCGCCATCGCTGGCGCGGACCGGATCCCGGGGCACTGGCCGCGCTCGGCCTCGATCCGCTTGCGCTGATGGGTCGGGAGGATCACGGATGAGCCGGGATGGGCGCGCCACCCCACGCATGACCTTCTGGCAGGCGGTCGCCGACCGCGGCATTCTGATGCGCGGGCTGAGGGTCGCGGCCGTCATCGGCACCCTTCTCATTCTCATCAACCAGGGCGACCTGCTGCTCGAGGGCACGATGCCGCCGCTGTGGAAGCTGCTGCTGACCTATGCGGTCCCCTTCGGGGTTTCCACCTATTCCGCGGCCCAGCACAGGCGGCACCGGGAGGGCGGGTGACGGACGCCGTGCCAACTTGACGGCCCGGATCAGAAACCGTCGTCCGGGATCGTCAGATGTGCCGGTTCCTTGGTCATGACGGCCGCCGACCAGGGGCCGACCTTCGGCAGCTCCGCGTCGAAGAAGAACCGCATCGCCGCGATCTTGCCTGCGTAGAATGCGCGGTCCGGATGATTCGCGGGCGAGCCTTCTGCGTCGAGCCGCCGAAGCCCGGCGAGGGCGGCGAGCGCCTGTTCCAGCCAGCACCAGGCGACCACGATGTGCCCCATCATCTGCAGATAGTGCCAGCTGCCGGCGGTGGCTTCGCGAATCCGTCCCTCACCCATGGCCCGGACCGCCCAGATCGTCGTGCGCGAGAGGAGCTCCGCGGCCGCCTCCAGCGCGCCGGCCTGCTCGCGCAGCTCATCCACGGCGGCGGCCGCGCGCACGGTCTCCGCCATCTCCTCCATGAGCGCGCGGAAGGCGATCCCGTTTTCCATCGGCACCTTCCGGGCGAGCAGATCGAGGCTCTGGATGCCGTTCGTGCCTTCGTGGATGGGGTTCAAGCGGTTGTCGCGGAAGATCCTCTCGACCGGAAATTCCCGCGTGTAGCCGTAGCCGCCGAGCACCTGGATCGCGAGATCGTTCGCCCGCACGCCATAATGCGACGGCCAGGCCTTCACGATCGGGGTCAGCAGCTCCAGCAGCAGCCGCACGCGCCGCATGGTTCCGGCATCGCCCTTCCGTCGGCCGCGGTCCACGAGATGGGCGGCCTTCAGACACAGATGCAGGGCTCCTTCCGCGGTGGCCTTCTGGGCGAGGAGCATGCGCCGGACATCCGCATGCGCGATGATGGGAACCGGCGGGATCGCGGGGTCGCGGTTGTCGACGGGCCGGCCCTGGCGGCGCTCGCGCGCATAGGCGAGGGAGAAGCGGTAGCCGGCGCTCGCCAGCGCCGCGGCACCCAGGCCCACGCCTATGCGCGCCTCGTTCATCATCTGGAACATGTAGGTGAGCCCCCGGTGCGGCTCGCCCACCAGCTCGCCGACGCAGGCGCCCGCATCACCGAGCGCGAGCAGACCGTTGGTGGTGCCGCGGTAGCCCATCTTGTGGTTGAGCCCGGCGAGCCGCACGTCGTTGCGCGGGCCGGGCCGGCCTTCCTCGTCCACCAGGAATTTCGGAACGATGAACAGCGAGATGCCCTTCACCCCCGGCGGGCCCCCCGGGATCTTCGCCAGCACGAGATGGATGATGTTCTCGGCAAGCTCGTGATCGGCACCCGAGATCCACATCTTCGTGCCGGTCAGATGGTAGATGCCGGGACGTTCCGCCACGGCTTCGGCGCGGGTGCGGATGTCGGCAAGCGAGGAACCGGCATCCGGCTCGCTCAGGCACATGGTGCCGAAGAAGCGGCCGGCGCGCATGGGCGCAAGATAGCGGCGGCGCTGGTCGGCGTTGCCGAAGCTTGCGATCAGGTTCGCCGCCGCCTGGGTGAGGAAGGGATAGGCCGCAAGCGACGGATTGGCGCCGACGAAATGCGCGGCGACGGCCTGGGCGACGGTGAGCGGCAGGCCGAGCCCGCCCTCTTCCTCCGGGGCCGCCGGCGCCCCGAAGCCGGCCGCGAAATAGGCATCGAGCGCCTCCTTGACGCCCGCGGGCAGCCGCACGCGGCCATCCGCGTCGAGCCGCGGCTCGTCGCGGTCCATCACCGCGGCAAGCGGCGCAAAGCGCTCGCGGGCGAGGCGTTCGGCGGTCTCGAGGATGGCGGCGACGTCTTCGCGGGCCACATGGGCGAAGGGCGGCACGCCGAGCAGCGCGGGCAGGTCCAGCACCTCCTCGATGAGAAAGCGCATGTCCCGGGCGGAGATGATTTCCCCGGCGGTGGCGGGTTGCGGCATGGCATCGTTCTCCTTTCCAGGCCCGCCCCCGGCGGGCGTCGGCGGTGACGCGGTTCCTAGCATGTCGGGCCTTTCGCGTCCCGCTCTCCGTTCCGGTCGGGCGCGGGGGGCTCGACGCGGGCGCTGCAAGCGGGCATCTTCGCGCCGCCGCCCTCAGAGGCCGAGCGCGGACGGGAGAAGGAAGGGGACGGTGATGGGCATCTACCAGCGCTTCATCCTGCCGCATGTCATCGATCTTGCCTGCGGCTCGCGTCCCGTCATGCGCCAGCGCGCGGCGGTGGTGCCGGCGGCCGAGGGCGTGGTGGTCGAGATCGGCGCCGGCTCCGGCCGCAACCTTTCCCTCTACCGCCCGGAGCGCGTGCGCCGGCTGATCGCCGTGGATCCGGCCCCGGAGCTGCTGGCGAAGGCCCGGCGGCGCGCGGCCGAACGCGGGCTCGATGTCGACTGGCGCGAGGGCGTGGGCGAGGATCTGCCCGTCGAGGACGGGGCGGCGGATACCGTCGTCATCACCTACACGCTGTGCAGCGTCGATGATCCCGCGAAGGTGCTCGAGGAGGCGCGGCGGGTGCTGAAGCCCGGCGGGCGGCTGCTTTTCCTCGAGCACGGCGCCGCGCCGGAGCCGGCCGTGCGCCGCTGGCAGGAGCGGCTGGACCGGATCTGGCCGCATCTTGCGGGCGGCTGCCACCTCACCCGCCGACCGGACGCCGCCCTCGCCGCGGCGGGGCTTCGGATCGACCATCTCGAGATGGCCTATCTGCCGAAGACGCCGCGCAGTCTCGGCTTCACCTACTGGGGCAGCGCGGCGCGCGCGTGAGACCGGGTCCCGCCGTCGGGAGCATGTCATGAGCGATCTCGTCGTTGCCGCCGCCTTCCTTCTGATCGCGATGCTGTATGCGAGCGTCGGCCACGCCGGCGCGTCGGGGTATCTGGCCGTGATGGTGCTGGCGGGATTCGCGCCGGAGACGATGCGGGCGACCGCGCTCGTCCTCAACGTGCTGGTGTCCACGGTCGTGGTCTGGCGGATGGCGCGGGCGCGGGTGATGCCCTGGCGGCAGGCGCTCATGTTTCTGCCGCTTTCCGCCCCGCTCGCCTGGGTCGGCGGCGGCATGAGCCTGCCGCACGGGGTCTTCCGCATTCTCGTGGGGCTCTTCCTTCTTTATGCCGCCGGCTACCTCGTCTGGCGCATGCGGGCCGGCGCCTTCGATCGCGACTTCATCCGTCTGCCGCGCCGGCTGCCGCCGATCCTGGGTGCGGGGCTCGGATTCGTGGCGGGGGCGACCGGGATCGGCGGCGGCATTCTGCTCAGCCCCATCCTCATGGCCGCGGGGCTTGCGGGCGCGCGGCAGACGGCGGCGATTTCCGCGCTCTTCATCCTCGTCAACTCGCTGGCCGGGCTCGTCGCGATTCCCGAGCTCGGCGCGCATCTCGCTCCGGGCATCGGCCTTCATGCGGCGGCGGTGCTGGCGGGCGGCGTCATCGGCGGGGAGCTTGCGGCGCGCCGGCTGCGGCCGCGCGGAATCACGCTCCTGCTCGTCGCCGTTCTGCTCGTCGCCGCCGCCAAGTTCCTGTTCACCTGAGGCCCTGCCGGTCATCGGTCGTCAGTCATCGGTCATCAGGGCTGGAAGCCGCGTCGGCGGTGGCGTTCCCCGCTCCTGTCCTTCGCCGGCTTGACCGGCGAACCCATATGGCGTGCGCGACTGTTTCGACGCCTGGGGTCGGCTCCACCTGCCGCTGGACCCGCCGGTCAAGCCGGCGGGTGACGAGGGGGTAGGGGTGGCCCCGCCGGTCAAGCCGGCCGGGGACGTAGGGAAGGCGAGGGATCCTCCTGCCAAGGCGGCGGGTGACGAAAAGAGGGGCGCCCACCGGTGACAATGGGGAGTGTGCGCGCCGGCGGGTGACGCTCTTTCTCCTCGTCATTCGCCGCGAAGGCGGCGAATCCAGCCGCCATGCGAGACGGCATCCACGGTCAGGATTTGGCCGTGCCGCCTGCTGAACCCGCCGGTCAAGCCGGCGGGTGACGAGGGGGTAGGTGTGGACCCGCCGGTCAAGCCGGCGGGTGACGAAGGGAAGGCGAGGGATCCTCCTGCCAAGCCGGCGCGTGACTCGTGTTTCTCGTCATTCGCCGCGAAGGCGGCGAATCCAGCCGCCATGCGTGACGGCATCCACGGTCAGGATTTGGCCGTGCCGCCTGCTGGACCCGCCGGTCAAGCCGGCGGGTGACGAGGGGGTAGGTGTGGACCCGCCGGTCAAGCCGGCGGGTGACGAAGGGAGGGTGATGGATTCTCCGGTCAAGCCCGCGGTGGGCGGTCCATGGGCGGGACCCGGCTCAAGGCGCGATGTCGTCGGTCTCGGGAGCGGTGAAGGGGGCGAAGATCGGCCCCACGATCTCCTCCTTTCTGTCGGGAAAGGCCGCCTCCAGCGCCTCCTCGACGAAGGCGGTGAGCAGCGGGGCGATGCGCCTGTCGGCATCGCCAGGCGTGAACGGCAGCCGCGGGCCGTCGTAGTGGAACGTGCCCGAAAGATCCGCGATCAGTTGCGCCTGGATCTTGCGGTCGACCAGCACGCGGCCCTCCGACGTCTCCACGCGCACGCGCCCGACCGCGTAGCTGTGGCTACCGTTCAAGAACGCGATCGGGTGCCGGCTGACCTTGAGCCGGCGGATCTCGTAGGAGATGCTGCCGCGGAACTCCGGCACCGCGCGGCGCAGATTGTAGATGGTCGCCGCCCTGATGATGTTGGCGGCCGTGTAGTCGGCAAGCTCCGGAATCAGCCGCTCGCCGCCATACACCGAAACCTTGCGTTCCGTATATTCCCGCCGGTCGACGATGCTGGCGCGCACACTGGCGGTCGTGATCCGGTGGCGCCGCCAGCGTTCCTCCATGATCTGCTCGACCCTGTCGATGGAGCCGAGCCGGCGCTCCAGCTTGTTGGAAAAGGTGACGGTGATCACGACGCCGTCCGGCGCCGTCAGCGTGTCCGGCTGCTGCGCCTTCTCATCGCCCGACGCGGCACGCGCCACGGGCGATGCCGACGCCACGAGCAGCACGCAGACAAGCGCGCAGACCGCCATCCGGCCGGACCGTCGCCCCGGCCCGGCACCTGCATCCGCCACCTTGCGGAGGATCCGCAGCATCGGTCACCTTCCCCGGAATCCCGCGCCACTGGGACGCGCTCCGCGCCACCTGTCAACCCCCCTCGCGCCCGCTCGTGAAAGCGCCCCGGCACCCACTGTCACCTCTGATCCTGCCATGGCGACGCTGAACGGGCGGTGAACCGGTGATGGGCGGGCTTGCCGCCGCTGCGGGCGCTTGTCCGCCGCCGCCGCCGGGCCTAGTCTGTCCCGGCCGGTCCGGCAGGGTCTGCGCATGCGGGGGATCTGAGATCGGGGAGAAAGGGGATGGGTGTGCGCCCGGGTACCGCCTGCGTGTTCGCCGCCGCCGTCATGCTGGCGCTGGTGCCGGCCGGTTGCGCGCGGCTGAGGACCGGGATGGCGGTGCTGACCCATCTTCCCGAGGGCGATCCGGCCGCGATCCGCCCCGGCCATTACGTGACGGATCCCGAGCACCGCTTTCTCGTCCTCGAGGTCGCCCATCTCGGCTACGCCCGGGTCCTCGCCCGCTTCGAGCGCTTCGCGGCGGCGCTCGATCTCGACCCCGCCCATCCCGAGACCTTCCGGCTTGTCGCTGAAATCGAGGCGGCGAGCTTTTCCTCGGGCGTGCCGGGCATCGATGATGCCGTGCGTCGGCTGCTCGAGGTCGATTCCCACCCGCTCATCACCTACGAGGCCAGCCGCATCACGCGCACGGGCGCGCATACCGCGCGCGTCGAGGGCACGCTCGCCATCGCCGGGCGGCGGGCTCCGGTCGCGCTCGATGTCACCTTCAACGGTGCCGCACCCAATCCGCTGACGGGCGTGTTCACGGCCGGTTTCTCCGCGACCGGTCGCCTCCAGCGCTCGGCCTTCGGGCTCAACCGCTGGGCGCCGGCGGTGGGCGACGAGGTGGCCTTCCGGATCGAAGCGGAATTCCGGCTCGTCGAGGGCGCGAATTGACCGGAACCCGCTGCTCTTGCCATCCGCCGCGCGCAGCCGCTATTGTCACCGCCGGTGGTGCCGGCCCGGCTCGCCAAGGGTGATCCGGGCGGCGAAGAGGGAACGCGGTGCAAATCCGCGGCTGTGCCCGCAACTGTGAGCGGCGAGATCCCCCACCACGACGCCACTGGAGGCCGCCCCCCGCGACCCACGCCCGTCGCGGAGAGCCGGCGGACCATCCGGGAAGGCGGTGGGCGGATCGCTGACCCGCGAGCCAGGAGACCTGCCACCACGTCGCCTGTCTTCGGTGCCGGGGCCAGCACCGAAGGGCGGACATCTCCCGTCTCGGCGACATCCTGAACACGAAACCGGCGGTCGTCGCGCGGCCCCGCGCCGCGCGCCGTCCGCGGCAGCAGCAACGGGCCGCACCCGTGCGCCAAGGCGCGCGGGCCGGCCGGATGTCAGGGAGAGACCATCGTGACCACGCGTATCATGCTCCATGCGGGGGCTCTCGTTCTGTCGTTCACGGTTTCGGGCGCCGCGCCGGTGCTGGCCGCCGACGAGCCGATCGAGGAGATCCTGGTGACGGGATCGCGCACGCCGGTGGAGACTGGCAGGATCGGCGTCGATTTCAGCGTGCTCGACGGCGCCTGGCTTGAGGCGCGCGACGTGCCGCAGCTCTCGCTCGTCCTGCGCGACCTTCCCGGTGTCGCGGTAAGCCGCACGGGCCCGATTGGCAGCCTGACGCAGGTGCGCATCCGTGGCGCCGAGGCGAACCATACGCTGGTGCTGCTCGACGGGATCGAGATGAACGATCCGGTGAGCGGCTTCGAGCTCGATTTCGCGGATGTCTCGAGCGCGGGGATCGCGCGCGTCGAGCTCATCAGGGGCGCGTCAAGCGCACTTTACGGCAGCGAGGCGCTGGGCGGCGTCATCCAGCTCGTCTCGCGCCTCCCGGACGAGCCGCGCGCGTTGGACCTGCGTGCGGAAGGCGGCAGCTTCGGGACGTTGCGCACGGAAGGTTTTGCGGGGTTTCGCGAAGGGGCCTCCGCCGGCGCGCTGACCGCGGCTTTCTACCGCACCGACGGCGTTTCCGCCTCGCCCAGCGGGCCGGAGCGTGACGGCTACCGCAATGTCACGCTGCACGGCCGCCTGGAATCGGAGCCGGGCGAGCACATCGCCGTCGGTCTCGTGGGCCGATTCGTGGATGCGCGCAGCGAATTCGACGATCAGGACTTCCTGACCGGGGCGGTCGTCGATGCCGACAATGTGCGCAGATTTACCGCCTTCTACGGGCGCGCCCATGCCCGGCTGTCGCTCTTCGGCGACCGCTGGACGCATCAGGTCGCGGTGGATCTGACCGACACGTCGACCCGCAACTTCGCCGATGGCGCCTTCACCGGCCGCTTCGCCGGCACCCGCGTGAAGCTCGGATACCAGAGCACGGCGGCCTTTGAGACCGGATCGCTCGACCATCGCATCACGGGCGCGGTCGAATACGAGCGCCTGCGATTCCGCGTGCGCGGCGCAAGTGCCGACGCCCCGCAGAATCAGCGCCGACACGACCGGCAGATCTCGCTCGTGGGCGAGTACCATCTCGGTGTGGCCGATCGCCTCTTCGTGGACGCCGCGGCGCGCCACGACGACAACCGGATCTTCAGGAATGCCACCACATGGCGCCTGTCGGGTCTCCTGCGGCTGACGGCACAGCTGGCCGTGACAGGCAACGTCGGCAACGGCAATGCCGACCCGACCTTCTTCGAGCGCTACGGGTTCTTTCCCGGCAGCTTTGTGGGCAATCCCGATCTCAAACCCGAGCGCGGACGCGGATTCGATGCGGGCGTGCGCATCACGCCGTCGTCGGCGTGGACCATCGAACTCGTGGGATTCCACGGCATCCTGAAGGACGAGATCACCACGATCTTCGATTTTGCGACCTTCACCTCCACTCCGATCAATCAGGAAGGCCGCTCGACACGCAACGGCTTTGAAGCGGATTTGGCCTTCAGCCCCGTGGAGGTCCTGACCGTCCGGGGCTTCTACAGCTTCGTCAAGGCGCAGGAACCGGATGGCGCGCCCGAGGTACGCCGGCCTAAGCACCGCGCAGGGCTTGGCGGCACCTGGCGCTTCGCCGGCAGTCGGGGGCTCGTGAATCTCGACGTCGCCTACAACGGCCGCCAGCGGGACTTCGACTTCTCGCGCTTTCCGGCCGAACGCGTCCGTCTTGCCAGCTACTGGCTGGCGAGCGTCAGCCTGCGCTGGCGCGTGAAGGGCCCGGTCTGGCTGACGGCGCGGATCGAGAACCTGTTCGATTCGGACTATCAGGACGTGCTGGGCTTCAACACGCCGGGTATCGGCGCGTTTGCGGGGCTTGCCGCGCGCTTTTGAGCGCGTGGAAGAAGGGGCACGGTCGCATGGCGCGCGACAGGGAGGCGGTCAAGACGCACCCCCGGCAGGTCAGGCTGGTGGGGGTCGCAGGCCGGCATCTGCCGGGGGTGCTCGCCGCCGCGCTTTTTCTTGTCGCGCGATCCACGGCCGCGGCGGACGTTCCGCGGCGCGTCGTCAGCCTCGACTACTGCGCGGACGCCCATGTGCTGGCCGTCGCGGCGCCGGGCCAGCTTGCCGCGCTCTCGGCGGAGGCCGACGCCGTCTATGCCTGGACGCGGGGGCGCGCGTCGGGCGTGCCGCGCCTGCCGCGGCGGGTGGAGGCGGTTCTGCGCCTTCAGCCGGATCTGGCGGTCACGACCGCGGGCGCCGATGAGGTCGCCCGCCTGCTGGAGCATGTCGGCGTGGCGGTCCTGCGCCTCGGCTATCTCGACTCGCTCGAGGCTTCCTTCGCGGCGCTGGGGCGGCTCGGCGCGGCACTGGGGCGCGAAGGCGCGGCGGAGCGGGTGATCGCGGCCACCCGCCGGCGCATGGCGGCGCTGGCCGCCCGCGCGGCCGGCCAGCCCCGGCGGCCGCATGCGATCTATCTGACGCCGTCGGGCACGAGCACGGGAGCCGGCACCTACATCGATGCGCTGATGCGGCTTGCCGGGCTCGAGAACGCGCTTGCCGCCAGGGGGATCACCGGCTGGTATCATCTGCGCATCGAGGATTTCGCCCGCCTGACGGAGGTCGAGATGGTCGTGACCAGCTTCTTCGCCGGGCGGCGCGGCCATCGCGAGGGCTGGCGCGTGACGGCGCATCCCGTCGCCCGCCGCTGGCTCGCCGCGCGCGCGCAGACCGTGGTACCGCCCGGTGAATGGGGCTGCGCCGGTTTCTTCGCCGTCGCCGCCGCCGAGCGGATTCAGGAGGCCCTGCTGCGCCGTCTGGGGACGGGCGGCGGCGCGCCGGCGTCCGTGGCGGGAGCTGGCCGATGACGGAGGTGCGGACCATGCGCCTCGTGCCGGGTCTTGCGGCCGGGCTGCTCGTCGCCTTCGCCGTGCATCTCGGGCTCGGGATCCTCCCCGGGCTCATCGAGGGCGATCCGGTCGCGCGGGTCATCGCCTTCGAGATCCGGCTTCCGCGGGCCCTGCTCGCGCTGCTCGTGGGCTGGGCCCTCGGTGCGAGCGGCGCGGCGCTGCAGGGCTATCTGCGCAACCCGCTGGCGGAGCCGGCGGT
Source organism: Rhodothalassiaceae bacterium (assembly GCA_026004935.1). Classification (NCBI taxonomy): domain Bacteria; kingdom Pseudomonadati; phylum Pseudomonadota; class Alphaproteobacteria; order Rhodothalassiales; family Rhodothalassiaceae; species Rhodothalassiaceae bacterium. Next base: position 2,475,822 of record BPKC01000001.1, on the reverse strand, counting down.
GGTCGGGGTCTCGGCGTCCGCGGCGCTCGCCGCCGTTGCGGTGCTCTATCTCGGCAGCGTCGGGATCGCGAGCTGGTCGCTGCCCCTGGCCGCGCTCACGGGGGCCATCGCGGCGACCGGCATCCTCGTCGTGCTCGCCCGCGCCGGCGCGCGCGCCTTGACGCTGATTCTGGCCGGTGTCGCGATCAACGCGCTGGCGGCGGCCGGCACGGCGCTCGTGCTCAATCTTTCGCCCTCGCCTTTTGCGCTCGCCGACATGGTGACCTGGATCATGGGCAGCTTCGCCGGCCGCAGCATGGACGACGTGCTGCTCGCCGCCCCCTTCGTGCTTGCCGGGCTCGCGCTGCTGCTGAGCTGCGGCCCCGCGCTTGCGGCGCTGACGCTCGGCGAGGAGACGGCCGCAAGCCTCGGCATGCCCGTGGCAAAGAGCGGCGTGCGCATCGTCCTCGGCACCGGGCTTGCGGTGGGCGCGGCGGTGGCGGTGGCGGGCGCGATCGGCTTCGTCGGGCTCGTCGTGCCGCATCTGCTGCGCGCGCGGGTCGGCCATGCGCCGGATCGGCTGCTGTTGCCGAGTGCGCTCGGTGGTGCGCTGTTCCTGCTTATCGGCGACATCGGCGTACGATTGCTGCCGACCGCCCAGCCGCTCAACATCGGCGTGCTGACGGCGCTGATCGGGGCGCCGGTCTTCCTCCACCTCATCTGGACGAGCCGGCGCTGGCAGGGAGGGATGGAATGACGGCGCCAGAGAGCGACGCCTCACCGCTGCTTGCGGCCCGCATCGATGCGGCCCGCCTCAACGGCCGCAGCGTCCTGGGGCCGCTCGAGCTCGCGCTCCGCCCCGGCGAGGTGGTCGGCCTCATCGGCCCCAACGGCGCCGGCAAATCCACCCTGATCCGGGCGCTCGCGGGGCTCGTGCGGGTGGAGGGCGACATTCGTCTCTGGGGCCGGCCGCTCGCCGCCTGGCCGCCCGCGGCGCGCGCCCGCGTGCTCTCCTATCTCCCCCAGGAGGCGCGCATCCACTGGCCGATGACGGTCGAGCGGGTCGTGGCGCTCGGGCGCATCCCCCATCTCAACTGGACGAGCCGGCTCACACGCGAGGACGAGCAGGCGGTGGCCGAGGCGATGGCGCTGACGGGCATCGAGGCGCTGCGCGCGCGCAGCGTCGCGCGGCTGTCGGCGGGCGAAAAGGCGCGGGTGCTGCTGGCGCGCGCGCTGGCCGGCCGGCCGCGGCTGCTGCTCGCCGACGAGCCGGTCGCCGCACTCGATCCCTACTACCAGATGGAGATCCTGGAGCTCCTCGGCCGCCTCGCCCGCAGCCGCGACATGGCCGTGCTGGTCTCGCTCCACGAGCTGACGCTGGCCGGTCGCTACACGGACCGCCTCGTCCTTCTTGACCGCGGCCGGATCGCGGCCGAAGGCCCGCCGCCGGCGGTGCTGACGCCGGCCCACCTTGCGCGCGTCTACCGCATCGCGGTCGCGGCGACGGCCGCGGGGCCGGTACCGGTCAGGCCCTTGCATGGGGCGTCGTCGGGCGGCGATGATGGGGCGGCGGGCATGGCGGATGGAACGGACGGGCCGTGATGAGGAAGCCGGCGGGGCGCTTTCATCTTGCGATCCCGGTCGATGATCTCGAGCGGGCGGTCGGATTCTACGCAGGGCTTCTCGGCTGTGCGATCGGCCGGCGCGCGGAGACATGGGTGGACTTTTCCTTCTTCGGCCACCAGCTCTCGTGCCATCTCGCCCCCGGGCCGCGCGAGGCCGAGGGCCGCGTCGACGGCCGGCGGGTACCCGTCCCCCATTTCGGGGTGATCCTGTCTCGTGCCGCGTGGGAGGGGCTCGCCGATCGGATCCGGGCGGCCGGGCATCCCTTCCTCGCCGCGCCCGCCGTGCGCTATGCGGGCCGGGCGGCCGAGCAGGGGACCTTCTTCGTCGCGGACCCTGCGGGAAACGCCTTGGAGTTCAAGTATTTCGCGGATGAGCGCGCGATCTTCGCCGCCTTCGAAGAAGACGCCACGGAGGAAGGAAGGGTGTCATGATGCGTGTCGATCTGGGCGGGCGGCGCGTTCTGGTGACGGGCGCATCCCGCGGCATCGGCGCGGCCATCGCGCGCGTGCTGCTGGAGGCGGGCGCCCGCGTCGCGCTCCACTGGCATACTGCCCCTCTGGCCGCGGCCGAGCTGGCGGAGGTCTTTCCGGACCGCGCGGTGGCGCTGCGCGCGGATCTTGCGGACCCGGCCGAGGTGGATCGGCTGTGGGATGAGGCGGACGCATGGGCCGGCGGCCTCGACGGCCTCGTCAACAACGCCGCCGCCATGCCCTACAGCGCACCGGAGGACCAGGCCGCGCGCTGGCGGGAGGACTGGGAGCTCGTCTGGCGCGTCAACGTCCGGGCGGTCGCGGATCTCTCGCGCCGCGCCATTCTGGCCTTCAAGGAGCGCGGCGGCGGACGGATCGTGACGGTCGCCAGCCGCGCCGCTTTCCGCGGGGACCTGCCCGACGCCATGCATTACGCGGCCTCCAAGGGCGCCGTCGTGGCGCTCACGCGCTCGATCGCCAAGGGCTACGCGCAGGCGGGGATCCGCGCCTTCATCATCGCGCCCGGCTGGGTGAAGACGGAGCGGGTGCTTGCGCGGATCACCGATCCGGCCAACCGCCACATGCTGGCCGAGATCCCGATGGGCGATGCCGCGCCTCCCGAGCAGGTGGGACGCATCGCCGCCCTGCTGCTTTCCGGACTCGTCGACCACGCCACGGGAGCGACCTTCGACATCAACGGCGCGAGCTATTTCCACTGAGTATTTTCTTGTCATGAAGCCCGGGGAACAAGTCATGAAGCGCGGGAGAGGGGTTGATGGAATCGGCCCGTCGCCTCTCTTTTGTCCGTGTCACCCACCGTCCCTACTCATCCGCCGTCGGCGTCGCCTTAGATCCAGGCACCCGCCGCTTTCCTCGCGTCACCCGCCGCTCCCTCATCTCGTCATCCGCCGGCCTCACCGGCGGATTCAGCAGGTGGACGGGCCAATCGCCGCCGCCGGAGCTGCCTCTTTCGCCGGCTGGGTTCGCCGATCAAGTCGGCGAACGAGGCGAGGGGTTGGCGTCCGCCGGAGTTGCCTCTCCCGATCGTCATCCGCCCACTTGATCGGCGGATCCAGCAGTAAGCGTGGCCAACCACCAGTACCGGGGATGTCTTCACCGCCGCTTGGGTTCGCCGGTCAAGCCGGCGAACGACGCTTCAGTGATCGGTGATCGGCGAACAGGCATCAGCCATTAGAACACGGCCCCGTCTCCGTCAGATGGCCACGCACCCCTCTGGCCTGTTATCCCGCCACCTGCCGGCACCGAACTTTGGGTCACGCGCCGGCTTGACCGGCGGGACCACCGGGCCGCAGGGCCTGCTGCCCTCGGAACATCCTTCATCGCCCGTTCAGCTTCGCCGGCGCATGGGAACCCATGGTGGGCGTGGCGCGTTCGTTTTGCGCAGGCCGGTGGTGTCGGAGAATGCGGGGTGAGGAGAAGAGCGATGAGAACGAGATCGTGGACGCTCATGGCGCTTGGCGGCGTGCTGGCCGCGGGCGCCGTGCTGGCCGGTTGGGCCCCGGCCGCCCTGGCCGATGAGGCCGTGAACTATCTCGATGATTCGAAGGTCAAGGTCGTCGTCACCTTCGACGAGCCGCTCGCCAGCAAGCTGCCCCAGATCGCCCAGGTCGAGCAGGCGCTGGAGGAGCGCTTCCGCAAGACGCGTCACTACGGGCGCAGCTACCGCGAGGGCGGCGTGTTCCGCAACACGCGGGTAAGCCATGCGAATGTGCGCTGGGCCAACGAGCTGCTGATCCCGGAGGTCGAGCAGTACACCCTGCCCAATCTGATCGCGGCGATCACGCGCTACGAGCTCGAGCAGGCCGTGCCCGATTTCCGCGGCGAGGTGAAGTACCACATCGACACCATCAAGGTCGCCAATCATGACGTGGCGCTGCTCAATGGCGCGTCGAGCTACGTGATCGGCTCGGTGGAGGTGCGCGACGCAAACGGCAATCTCGTCGGCAAGGCGGACAAGGTGAGCGCCAACCTGGTCGTCGACTACACGGTCGACAGCAGCTACCAGGGCCCGAAGCTCGCCTTTGCCGAGACCGACGAGCACAACAGACTCGGTCCGACGGTCACCTATTTCGTCTCCCGGGCGCTCGCCAGGGTCTGGCCCGACCGGGAAGACAAGTTCCTCGGCCCCATGATCGTGCGGATCTCCGGGCCGAACGAGCAGGTGCTGTTCAACAACTGAACGGCACCGGCCAGTTCGCCGGCCCGTGGGCGGGCGGACTCTCCTGACTGACCTGTCTCAAGGACGGGCGCGGCATCCGGTGGCGGGTGCCGCGCCTTTCCCATCGGGTGGACGGCGCACGCGCCCCGCTGCGATGCGACCGGGCCCTCGTCATGCGGCCTGATCGACGGCCGTCGCGCCCGCCCGATTCAGGAGGCTCACCGCTCGATGCGGCTGATCTTGGTGCCTTCCAGCGAGATGCCGGCCATCAGCCCCTTGTGGTCCAGCACGAAGGCCATGATCGGCGTCTTCGAGATCTCGGTGTTGATGTCCGTGCTGGCCCCGACCTCCACCAGCGTGACATTGGCGTCGACCCCGATCGCCCAGCCGTCCGAGCGGCGGAATCTCTCCAGGGCCTCCCGGCTCAGGAAGACGAGGATGAGGGATTTCGTCTGCAGGCCGAACTGCAGCCCGATCGAGGGCGAGGCGATGGAATAGTAGCCGACCGTCGTGCCGTCGACGATGAGCGCGCCCTCACCATACTCGCCGCCCAGAATGAAGCCGCCTTTCGTGATTCGCGGAAAGACGAGCACGCCGGCCGCCTGGTCGACGATGCCGCGGCCGGTCTTCACCTTCTCGTAGAAGCGGGCCAGCGTCTCGTTCACGCGCGCGTCGATCTTCTCGCGGCTTGCGGCCGCCGCCCCGACCGGCGCAAGCGCCAGCAGCAAGACGCCCACGAATGCCGCCAGAACCGCAGCACGACCCGCCGTCACCCTCATCTCGATTGCGCTCCATTCAGCCGCCCGGCTCAGACTTTCCTTCGCCGCCGGCATCGCTCAGCTTCCATCGTTCTTCGTCTAGCATGCCCGGCGATGCCCGTCACCCGGGGCAATCATGTGGCCGCAAGGCGGCGGCGCCGTGGCGACGATCTCGCACCTGCGCTTGATCCCCTGACACGGGAGGGCTAGACGCAGGATGAACGCCCGCGCCTGCGGGTGGCGGCTCGATACCGGGGAGGAAGACGACGTCATGATCACGCACGCTGTTCACGCTCTTGCCCGCCGCTCAGTGCGCGGCGCTTCCACCATCGCGCTGGCAATCGCGCTCAGCGCGGGGCTTGCCGCCTGCGAGCGCAAGCCGGCCCAACCCACGGTGGAGGAGGCGAAGGCCTTTCTGGAGCGCGCGGAAAACCAGCTGGAAGCGATGGAGGAGGAGGCGAGCCGCATCGCCTGGGTGAACGCCACCTTCATCACCCATGACACGGACTGGCTGAACGCGAAGATGACCGAGCGCTATACCAAGCTGCTCGTCGATCTGGCGCATGAGGCGGCGCGCTACAAGGATCTCGATCTGCCGGAGGACATGGCGCGCAAGATCAAGCTGCTGCGGCTCGCCCTCGTGCTGCCGGCTCCGAAGGGCGACGAGGCGGCCACCCGCGAGCTCGCGCAGATCACGACGGAGCTGCAGTCGGCCTATGGCACGGGCAAGTACTGCCCGGGCGAGGGCACGACGCTCAAGGATTACGCGCGCCCCGACGGCTGCCTGACGCTGACCGAGCTCGAGCAGGTGATGGCGAAATCCCGCGATCCGAAGCAGCTCGAGGAGGCCTGGGAGGGCTGGCGCACCATCGCCGTGCCCATGAAGCCCAAATACGCGCGCATGGTCGAGATCGCGAATGCCGGCGCGCGCGATCTCGGCTTTCCCGATGTCGGGGCGATGTGGCGCTCGGGCTACGACATGCCGCCGGATGCCTTCGTCGCGGATGTCGAGCGGCTGTGGCAGCAGGTCAAGCCCTTCTACGACTCGCTGCACTGCTACGTGCGGGCGAAGCTGAACGAGAAATACGGCGACGCGGTCGTCCCCCTCGATCAGCCGATCCGCGCGGATCTCCTGGGCAACATGTGGGCGCAGGCCTGGGGCAACATCTACGACATCGTCCAGCCGGAAGGGGCGGCCCCGGCCTATGATCTCACCGCGCTGCTCAGACAGAAGAACTACAAGCCACTCGACATGGTCCACACGGCCGACCGCTTCTTCCAGTCTCTCGGGTTCGCGCCGCTGCCGGAGACCTTCTGGCAGCGCTCGATGTTCGAGAAACCCGTGGACCACGAGGCGGTCTGCCACGCCTCCGCCTGGGATCTGGATGGCAAGGACGACATCCGGATCAAGATGTGCATCAAGGTCGATGCCGAGGACTTCCAGACCATCCACCATGAGGTCGGCCACAACATCTACCAGCGCGCCTACAAGAACCAGCCGATCCTCTTCCGCAACGGTGCGAACGACGGCTTCCATGAGGCGATCGGCGACATGATCGCCCTCTCGATCACCCCGGAATATCTGCAGAAGATCGGGCTGCTCGAGGAGCTGCCGCCGGCGGATGCGGATCTGGGGCTCCTGATGCAGCAGGCGCTCGAGAAGATCGCCTTCCTGCCCTTCGGCCTGCTGGTCGACAAGTGGCGCTGGGAGGTGTTCTCGGGCAAGGTCGATCCCGCCCACTACAACGACGCCTGGTGGCGGCTGCGCACGCTCTATCAGGGGATCCGGCCGCCGGCCGAGCGCCCGGCGGACGCCTTCGATCCCGGCGCGAAGTATCACATTCCGGGCAACACGCCCTACATGCGCTACTTCCTCGCCCATATCTACCAGTTCCAGTTCCACCGCGCCGCATGCCGGCAGGCGGGCTGGACCGGGCCGCTGCACCGCTGCTCGATCTATGGCGAAAAGCAGGTGGGCGAGCGCTTTGCGAAGATGCTGGAGATGGGCGCATCGCGCCCCTGGCCCGAGGCGCTGGCCGCCTTTACCGACGAGACCCGGGCCGATGCCAGCGCGATCGCGGAGTATTTCGCGCCCCTGAAGGCCTGGCTGGATGAGCGGAACAAGGGCCGCCAGTGCGGGTGGTAGCGCTTTCTTGCAAAGGCCCGCGGGGCTCCGGACCGTTCTGATCGCCGCGCGCGGCCGGACCCGGCGGACAGGCCGGCGGGCGGCGGTCAGGCGTGCGCAGCGGCCGCCGGAGCCAAACCCCCGGAATTGGCGCCGTTGTCGCCGGCCGATGGGTTCGCCGGTCGAGCCGGCGAACGACATATCAGTCGTCAGTGATCAGTCATCAGTGATCAGTGACCTGCATGGCGAGGATCACCCCCCGCCGCCAGCACTTCGTCTCCCGACGCTACCATCACCTGGTCATCCGCCGAAGCCCTGTTCTCTCGTCACCCGCCGGCTTGACCGGCGGGTCCAGCGGGCGGAGAGCCAATCGCCGGCGTCGGAGCTGCCTCCACCTTTGGCTGGGTTCGCCGGTCAAGCCGGCAAACGACGCGAAGGGGGCGAGCGGCACCGCCGGGACTCTCTCCTCGTCACCCGCCGGCTCGATCGCGGCGTCCAGCCCCCGTGTCGTCACCCGCCGGCTTGACCGGCGGGTCCAGCAGACCGCGGGCCACCCTCGACCGTCGGGTGGCGTGACGCCTTGCGGCTGGATTCGCCGCTTTCGCGGCGCATGACGAGGAGAAAGGGTGTCACCCGCCGGCACCATCTCATCGCGGCCTGCACCATCCGCGCGGCATCCCGCCCTTCGCCCCCCTTACGCCTGACCGCCGGGGCCGGCCGGCGGCGGAGCGGGGCCCGGTTGCCGGTGCCCGGGATCCGGCCATCCGCTTGCCTTGGAGGCGGCATCGTGGCACAAGCGCTCGGCCGCTTCAGGCCGCGCGGTGTCGCCGGCAGGCCCGTCTGCCGGCCTCATGGGAGTGCAGGCGATGTATGACCGTCTCGTCACCGTCTTCGGTGGATCCGGCTTCGTCGGCCGCTACATCGTCAAGCGGCTTGCGGATGACGGCTGGCTCATCCGCGTCGCGGTCCGGCGTCCGCATGAGGCGCTGTTCCTGAAGCCTCTCGGCATCGTCGGCCAGATTCAGCTCGTCGCGGCCAATCTTCGCGTGCGCGAGAGCGTGGAGGCGGCCGTGCGCGATGCGGATGCGGTGGTGAACGCGGTCGGCATTCTCGCCCCGCGCGGGCGCCAGCGGTTCGAGGCGATTCACGTCGCGGGCGCCCGCCATGTCGCCGAGGCGGCGCGCGCGGCGGGAGCAAAGGCGCTGGTGCATGTCTCGGCGCTCGGGGCGGACCCTGCCTCGCCGTCGGCCTATGCGCGCAGCAAGGCCCGGGGCGAGGAGGCGGTGCGCGAGGCTTTTCCCGACGCCGTGATCCTGCGCCCTTCCGTGATCTTCGGTGCGGAGGACCAGTTCTTCAACCGTTTCGCGGCGCTTGCGCACAGACTGCCCTTCATGCCGGTGATCGCGGGCCGCACGCGCTTCCAGCCGGTCTTCGTGGGCGATGTCGCGGATGCGGTGGGCGAGATCTTCAGGCGCCGCTTCAGTCATCTCGCGGATCCGGCGCCCCTCTACGAGCTCGGCGGACCGCATGTCGAGACCTTCCGCGAGATCCTCGAGAAGGTCCTTGCCTTTACCGCGCTGAGCCGGCCGCTTGTGGACATTCCGATGCCGCTCGCGCGGCTCCTCGCTTTCATCGGGCAGTTCCTGCCGGGCAAGCCGCTCACCCCGGACCAGCTGACGCTGCTCGCCCGCGACAACGTCTGCTCCGGCGCGCATCCGGGTCTTGCCGAGCTCGTCATCACGCCGACGCCCGAGGAGGCGGTGATGCCCGCCTACATGCGCCACTTCCGCCCGCAGGGCCAGTTCACCCGCGGCGTCGGCGGCTGGGTGTCGGGGGCGGTGCGGCGCGCGGCGGCTTCCTAGGCCCGCCGCCTGTGGCCTTGGCCCCATTCTTGCTCATCGCGGACATCCGTTGACGCGGCATCCGGCTTGCGGTGCGGCCAGCGCAGCGAGCCGGCGAGCAAGGAGGCATGGCCCAGCGATGGCGTCCGACCGGCACGGCCCGCCCGACCTTCCCTCGCGCCGGCTCGCGGCGATCTGCCGGCGCGAACGCGAGATCACGGAACGCATCCGCAGCGCGAGCCTGCGTCTCGCCGGCCCGGCGGGCGCGGATGCGGATACGGACGCCCTCGCCGATCCGCGCATGGCGCTCAGACTGCGGCGGGCGCGCGCGTGGCTGGAGGCGCGCTGTGCGGGAACGAAGCTGTCGGAATCGCTGCTGCTCGATGCCATGCGCTCGGACGGCAGGCGCGAGGTTTCGCCGCAGGCGATGGCGTGCGCGCGGGCGATCGCCTTGAGCCTCAAGCGCGCTCTCGAATCCTGAGGCCGCGCGGATGATGCCGCCGGCTCAGGCCATCCACAGCCACAGCGCGATGCCGAGCAGGATCCGGTAGACGACGAAGGGCGCGAAATCGTGGCGCGCGAGCCAGCGCATGAGCGCCGCGATCGCCGCATAGGCGACGACGCAGGACAGCGCCGCCACCAGCAGGGCGTCACCCCAGGGCGCATCCGGACCCTCTTCCGCAAGCTCTATGGCGCCGAGCGTGCCCGCCGCGACAATCGTGGGGATCGCCAGCAGCATCGAGAAGCGGGCGGCCTCCCGGCGCGTGAAGCCCAGGGCGCGCGCCGCCGTCATCGTGATGCCCGAGCGGCTCGTGCCCGGGATCAGCGCGAGCGCCTGGGCCAGCCCGATGAGCGCGGCATGCGTCCATGTCAGACTCTCCAGGGTCAGTCGCGGCCGGCAGAAGCGGTCGGCGGCCCACAGAAGGATGCCGAAGCCGATGCTGGTCGCGGCGATCACGTCGACGCGGCGCAGCGCATCCTCGAGGCCCGTCTTCATGAAGACGAAGCCGAAGACGACGACCGGCAGCGTGCCGATGACGAGCGCGAGCAGGAGGTCGCGCGCCGGCGCGAACCCGCCCGCGTCCTCGAGCCGCCTGCGCGCCGCTCCGCTGCCGAGGATGCCGAGGGCGGCAAGCAGCATCCGGGCGACCTCGGTGCGGAAGTAGCCGATCACGGCGATGAGCGTGCCGACATGGGCGGCGACGTCGATCAGCACGCCCTGGTCCTGCCAATTGAGGAGCCGGGGCAGGAGGATCAGATGCGCGGACGAGGAGATCGGGAGAAACTCCGTGATCCCCTGGACCAGGGCGAGAAGGACGAGGTGCCAGAAGGGCATGGGGCTCTTCCTGCCGGGGCCGCGGCGACAAGGGGCCGGGACCGTCTCTTTGTCGAGCCCCTTAGCCGAACGCGCGCGCCCGGCACAAGACGGCACCTGCCGGTGCCGGCATTGTCAAGCGGCCGGCCGGCGACTAGTCTCGCCGCGGCCGGCCCGCGATGGCGGGCGGCGGTGGCGAGCGGGACGGACGGCCCATGAGCAGGCAGAGCCCATCACGCGATGACCGGCGGCCGCTGACGGTGCCGGCGATCCGCGCACGCAAGGGCGGCGAGCCGATCGTCGCGCTCACCGCCTACACGACGCGCATGGCCGAGCTCCTGGATCCCCACTGCGACATCCTGCTCGTCGGCGACAGTCTCGGCATGGTGATCTACGGCCTGCCGTCGACGCTGGGCGTCACCCTCAGGATGATGATCGACCACGGCGCCGCCGTCGTGCGCGGGGCGCGCCGGGCGCTCGTCGTCATCGACATGCCGTTCGGCTCCTACGAGGAAGGTCCCGCCCAGGCCTTTCGGAACGCCGCGCGCGTGCTGGCCGAGACGGGGGCGAGCGCGGTCAAGCTCGAAGGCGGCCGGCGGATGGCCGAGACCATCCGCTTCCTCGTCGAGCGCGGCGTGCCGGTGCTGGGCCATGTGGGGCTGACCCCGCAGGCGGTGCATGCGCTGGGCGGCTACGGGGCGCAGGGGCGCCGGCGCGACGAGTGGCAGGCGCTGATCGAGGACGCCGCAGCCGTCGCGGACGCCGGGGCGTTCGCGATCGTGATCGAGGGGGTCGTCGAGCCTCTGGCGCGGCGCATGAGCGAGGCCGTGCCGGTGCCCACCATCGGCATCGGCGCCTCGGCGTCCTGCGACGGCCAGATCCTGGTGAGCGAAGACATGCTCGGGCTGTTCGCGCGCACGCCGCGCTTCGTGCGCCGCTATGCCGCGCTGGGCGAGGAGATCGCGGAGGCCGCGCGCCGCTACGCCGAGGACGTGCGCGCGCGCCGCTTTCCCTCGGATGACGAGATCTACCGCCTGAAGCCCCGCGCCTGGCCGCGGGCGGGTGGTCTTGACTTCACGAAGGGGTGCCGGTAGGGCGGCTCGCCGATGCGGGCCGGGCATGTTCCGGCCCTTTGCGGTGCCGGCGCGAGGATCACGCATCGGGACGGGACGGCCGGATTGCGGAAGGCCCCCCCGGGATCCCGCGCCCGGCATGCGGGACAGGGGACGGATGCGATGGGCGAGTCCGGAACGACGACGGAAAAACCGCTCCTTCACCTCGTCTTCGGCGGCCGGGTGAAGGATCCGCAGGGCCTCGAATTCGAGGACCTTTCGAAGCTCGACATCGTCGGGATCTTTCCGAATTACCGGGAGGCCTTCAAGGCCTGGCAGGCGGCAAGCCAGGCCCATGTCGACGATGCGCTGATGAAATACGTCATCGTCCACCTCCACCGCCTCCTCGACCCCGAGCACGACGTCACCCGGCGCTGAGACCGCCGCGCCTTGCACGGGACGGCGCCGTGTGCCGCGGTCACCCCGCGGCGGCGTCCCCCCGCCTGCGCATCTCGCGCCGGCTCTGCCAGGCGAAGGCGCCGAAAGTCGCAAGCACGACGGCAAGCTGCGTGAACAGCGTCTCGCGCGTCGGGAAGAGACCGACCCAGTCGATCCGCGGCAGGCCGGGCAGGGGGGTCGCCCCGATCCAGCCCGCCTCCTGCAGCGCCGCCACCCCCTTGCCGGCGAGCACGATGGCGAGCACCGCGATCAGCCAGGAGCTCACGACGAAGAAGGCGCGGATCGGAAGCCGGCGCGCGAACCGCACCGCTGCCAGCGCGATGACGAAAAGCGCGCCCGCGCCGGCCGCCGCACCGCCGGCCACCGCCGCGCGCTGGCCCTCGCTCCAGAGCGCGACGTAGAAGAGGATCGTCTCGAAGGCCTCGCGGTAGACGACGAGGAAGGCGAGCGCGGCAAGAAACCAGGCCGAGCGGCGCGACAGCGCACGCTGCATGGTCTCGGCGATGTAGCGCTGCCAGCCGGCGGCCGTCGCGCGGCCGTGCATCCACACGCCCACCGAGACCAGCACGATCGCGGCGAGCAGCCCGCCGAGCCCTTCCGTCAGCTCGCGGGTCGCGCCGCTGATGGTGATGAGACGGGTGGCGAGGAGCCAGGTGGCGAAGCCGGCGGCGAGCGCCGCAATCCAGCCGCCGTGGACCCAGGCCAGCATCTCGCGCCGGCCGGCCTTCGCCAGAAAGGTCACCATGGCGACGACGAGCAGCAGCGCCTCCAGGCCTTCGCGCAGCAGGATCGTGAACGCGGCGGTGGCGGTGGTGAGCCGGTCCGCGGTGGAGGTGGAGCCGAGCAGGCGCTCGGCGGTATCGAGTTCGGCGCGCGCGGCGGCGACGGCGGCCTCCAGCGCCGGCAGGCCCTCGTCGTTGCTGATCGCGCGCCGCACCGCGGCCATCGTCTGCTCGATCGCGGGCACGAGCTCCGGTGCACGCGCCTTGAGCAGGGGCTCGACCGGCTCGACGCCGTCGAGATAGGCGGCGAGCGCCGCCCGCGCCGCGGCCGTCCGGTCGCCTTTGCGATAAAGCGCGAGCGCCTCCTCCAGTCGGGTGCGGGCGAGGGCGAGCGTCGTCGCGCTTGCGGCCATGACCGCAGCCGGGTGGCGCCGCAGAAAGGCGAGCAGGGCGGCCGTCCGGTCCGCGCCGATGCGCGCGGCAAGCTCCGCCGGTGTTAGCGCGGTCAGCGCCTCGAGATTCGGGATCGCGGCACGAAGCGTGCGGTCCCTCTCCCACAGGCGCCGCCCCTCGGCCGCAAGCCCCTCCGGATAGGCGAAGCCGCCCACATGGAAGGCGAGCGCCCAGCGCTCCTGCGCGTCCAGATGGGCGAAGGCGGGCATCGCCGTGCCGTCGACGCCGCGGCTGATCGTCGCGAAATAGGAGGCGAGGCTGCGCTCTTCCGCCCGCGAGCGGTCGGTGAAGGCGATGGGCGGCGGGTCCATGTCCTGCGCCAGCGGCCCGTCGCCGGCACCGGCCGCGCCGTGGCAGGACGCGCAGTTGTCCCGGTAGAGCGCGGCCGCGCGCGACAGATCGGGCGCGCGCGTGGGAGCGAGGGTGAGATCGAAGCGTTCCGCCAGCGCCGCTGCGAGCTGGCGGGCGAGGGTCGAAACGGTGCTGGCCGGCGCCTTCTCCGCCACCGCCCGGGCCAGCGCCTCGGCCATGGGCGCCAGTGCGCCCGCTCCGGCGCCGACAGGGCTTGCCGCCTCGAGCCGCTGCGTTTGACGGCGGACGAGCTGCGCGAATTCCTCCATTTCCGCGTATTCCGCCGGATTGATGACCTTTCCGTCCGCCACCGCCCCGGCGTAGTCCACGGCGATGTAGTCGAGCAGCTGCCAGAGCGCCTCGGCGTCCTCGACGACGCCGGCCGATGGCGTCTCGACCTTTGCGGTGTTCGCCGCCTGCGCGTCGGCATGCTGACCAGCGGCGGCCGCGCCAGCCCACAAGGCCGGGATCAGGAGCACCGCGGCAAGCCGGATGAGGGCGAGACGAAGCGGAACGGAAAGCGGATTCGACATCGGCAAATCCTTCTGCGGAAGGGGCTCGGGACCGGGCTGGCCCGACCGGCGGACCCGTCATCACCGCGGCCCATATCAGAACTGCGAATGCGTCGCAATAACGAAATTCGGCCGGATGTCTTTCGGGCCGGCCGTTCCCGAAACCCGACCGCGTCCTCCATCGCGCTCATGTCGGGAGAACCGGCGGCACGCATTCAAAAGAAGCGACCGAGCGAAAGGATTGCGTCCACCCGCTCGCCATCGGAGGACAGCGGCATCACCAAGGCCTGATAGTGGCGCCAGGGCCGCGCCGCCCAGGAGAGGCGCAGGGGCCGCGTATAATAGGGGCGGCGGTTGCGCACCGCCCACATGTAGCGCCGCCTGAGACCGCTGGCGGCGGGAAGCTGGTCGAAGGTCATGCCCTTCGGCTGACGTCCCATGAGCGCCGTGTACTCTTCGCCCGCAAGGCGCACGCGGAAAGCCGGCCGGCCCGGCTCCACCTCATGGAGGATGAGCCGGGCAAGGGCGGATCCGAAGCGCTTCGGGTCGATGTCCGCCGGGCTCGGCAGTCCCCCGGGCCGCCGGGCGGCGAACCACCATTCCCTCAGCATTTCCGCTTCCGGCCAGGGCAGGGGCGTGTTCTCGTCAACCGGCACGATGCCGCGCGGCCGCGACAACCGCTCCAGCCAGCCCTTCGCGATGTCTGCCGCCCTCGTCATGCCATCGCCCCGTCGCGGCGGGCTCTCCATTCCGGGAGGGTGTAGCATCGTGGGCGCATTTGTGGAACACCGGGGCGGTGCTCCTTGCACGCCGGCACCGTTTCGCGATTTGATCCAGATCAATTCACGGCGCCGAAGCTTTGGGCATGAAGCACCCGGCTTCCGGTGCGGGCGTCTTATGCGATTCGCCGGGACGGCAGGCAGGACGGCATCACCGCCGATCGTTCCAGACGGGAGAAGGCTCATGGAGGCATCGCGCGAGACGGGGTTGGGACCGGCGCAGATCGGCACCATCGCGCTGTTCGTGCTGGGACTCATATGGGCGCTGTATACCGCGGCCCACGCTCTCGATGTGCCGATGCAGGTTCACGCGCTGCTGTTCGCCGTGTTCTTCGGCGTCGGAATCGCGCAGGTCGCGGCCTTCCGTCCGCCCGCCGACCGCAGCCGCTACAATGTCACGATCGTCAAGTACGGCGTGGTGGCGAGCGTCTTCTGGGGCATCGTCGCCTTTCTCGTCGGCGTCTATGTGGCGCTGGAGCTGGCGTTTCCGGCGCTCAATCTCGACCATGCCGTCACCAATTTCGGCCGGCTGCGGCCGCTGCACACCTCGGCCGCCATCTTCGCCTTCGGCGGCAACGTCCTGATCGCGACGAGCTTCTGGGTCGTCCAGCGCACCTGCCGGGTGCGGCTTGCCGGCGAGATTGCGCCCTGGTTCGTGTTCTGGGGCTACAACTTCTTCATCGTGCTGGCGGCGACCGGCTATCTGATGGGGGTCACCCAGTCCAAGGAATATGCCGAGCCGGAGTGGCTCGCGGATCTGTGGCTGACGATCGTGTGGGTCGTCTACCTGCTCGTCTTCCTCGGCACGCTCGCGCGCCGAAAGGAGCCGCACATCTATGTCGCGAACTGGTTCTATCTGGCCTTCATCGTCACCATCGCCATGCTGCATCTCGGCAACAACATGGCGGTGCCGGTCTCGCCCTTCTCCTCGAAATCCGTGATCCTCTATGCCGGCGCCCAGGATGCGCTGATCCAGTGGTGGTACGGGCACAACGCCGTCGGGTTCTTCCTGACCGCCGGTTTCCTGGGGATCATGTACTACTTCGTGCCCAAGCGGGCCGAGCGGCCGGTCTATTCCTACCGGCTGTCGATCATCCATTTCTGGGCGCTGATCTTCCTCTACATCTGGGCCGGTCCGCACCATCTGCACTACACGGCGCTGCCGATGTGGGCGCAGACGCTTGGCGCCACCTTCTCGGTGATGCTGTGGATGCCGTCCTGGGGCGGGATGCTGAACGGCCTTCTGACGCTCAAGGGCGCCTGGGACAAGCTGCGCACCGACCCGGTGATCCGGATGCTGGTGGTCTCGGTGGCCTTCTACGGGATGAGCACGTTCGAGGGGCCGGCGATGTCCATGCACTGGGTCAACAGTCTGTCCCACTACACCGACTGGACGGTGGGCCATGTGCACTCGGGCGCGCTGGGGTGGGTCGGCTTCGTCTCCTTCGGCGCCCTCTACTGCCTTGCGCCCTGGGTGTTCGGCAGAAAGCGCCTCTACTCGCTGGCGCTGGTGGAGTGGCACTTCTGGCTGTCGACGCTGGGCATCCTGCTCTACATCACCGCGATGTGGGTCTCGGGCATCATGCAGGGGCTGATGTGGCGCTCCTATGACGCGCTGGGTTTCCTTGAGTACTCCTTCGCGGAGACGGTGGCGGCGATGCATCCCTACTACGTGATCCGCGCCATCGGCGGCATCCTCTACCTCATCGGCGCACTCATCATGGCGTGGAACATCTGGATGACCGCCAAGGGCCGCATCCGCGCGCGCGAGCCGCTGGCGGAATTCGCGCCGGCGGCGGCGTGAACCCGGATAGCAAGGGAGCAGGCAAGATGGCGAACTGGTCCTTCCACGGCTGGCTTGAGCGCAATGCCTTCGCGCTGCTCATCGGGATCCTGATCGTGGTCTCGATCGGCGGGCTCGTGGAGATCGTGCCGCTGTTCTGGATGAAGAGCGCGATCGAGAAGGTGGAGGGCATGCGCCCCTACACGCCGCTCGAGCTCATGGGCCGCGACATCTACATCCGCGAGGGCTGCTACGTCTGCCACAGCCAGATGATCCGCTCCCTGCGCTCGGAGGTGGACCGCTACGGCCATTATTCGCTCGCGGCCGAGAGCATGTACGACCATCCCTTCCAGTGGGGCTCCAAGCGCACGGGCCCGGATCTCGCGCGCGTGGGCGGCAAGTATTCCGACGAGTGGCACCGCCTGCACATGGCCGATCCCCGCTCGGTGGTGCCGGAGTCGGTGATGCCGGGCTATCCCTTCCTTGCCGAAACGCCGCTGGATTACCGCCACATCGCCGAGCGGCTCGCGGCGGATCGGGCGGTGGGCGTCCCCTATACCGACGAGATGATCGCCCACGCGAAGGAGGATCTGCTCGCCCAGCTCGATCCCATGGCGGATACGAGCGGACTGCTCGCGCGCTACGGCGAGAAGGTGAACATCCGCGACTTCGACGGCAACCCGGGCATGATCTCCGAGCTCGATGCGCTCATCGCCTATCTCCAGATGCTGGGCACGCTGGTGGACACCGATGCCTTCAAGGTCGAGGAGGGCGATAACGCCCGCTAGGGCCGGCTAGCCGCGGAGGAATGGGAAGAAGGACGCGTGGGCATGTACGAGCGGCTCGTCCATTTCGCCGGCACCTGGGGCCTCGGCCTGCTCATGCTGCTGTTCGCGGTCGCCGTGATGTACGCGCTCTGGCCCGGCAACCGCGACAAGTTCCGGCGGATGGCGGAGCTTCCGCTTCATGACGATCCGGATGGCGCCCCTGCGCCGTCCAGGCACGAGGAGGAACAGGGATGACGGACAGGCGGCCGGTCGACGAGGTCACGGGCGTCGAGACCACCGGGCACGAGTGGGACGGCATCCGCGAGCTGGACAACCCCCTGCCGCGCTGGTGGGTGGTGCTGTTCTACGCGACGATCGTCGGCTCGATCATCTTCTATGTGCTCTATCCGTCCTGGCCGATCCCGGGCAGCGACGGCTGGACCTACACCCGCGGCATCATCGGCACCACGCCGCGCCAGGATGTCGCGCGCGAACTGGCTGAAGAGGCCGCCCAGCGCGCGCATATGGAGGAGGCGATCGCGGCCCGGCCGCTCGCGGAGATCCTGGAAGACCCGGAGCTGTCCGCCTTCGCCCTGGCCGGCGGCCGGGCGGCGTTCGGCGACAACTGTGCCCCCTGCCACGGCACGGGGGCCGAGGGCGGGCCGGGCTTCCCCAATCTCAATGACGACGAATGGCTGTGGGGCGGGCATCTGGAGGACATCTACTACACCATCAAGCATGGCGTGCGCTGGGAGTCCGATCCCGAGACGCGCATGAACGTCATGCAGGGTTATCTGAAAGATGGCGTGCTGACCCGCGAACAGGTGCAGGACGTTGTCCAGTACGTGCTCTCGCTTTCGGGCCGCGCGCGCGATCCCGGGGCGGCAAGACGTGGTGCGGAAACCTTCGCCACCATCTGCTCGGCCTGCCATGGCCCCGACGGCAAGGGCAATCCCATGCTGGGCGCGCCGGATCTGACCAACGACATCTGGCTCTACGGCGGAGATGAAAAGACCATCTTCGAGACCGTCGCCCAGGGTCGGGCCGGGCAGATGCCGGCCTGGGGCGAGCGGCTGAGCGAGGCCGTGATCAAGGAGCTTGCGCTTTACGTCTACAGCCTCGGCGGCGGCGTGCCGGACGAGCCGGCGGCGCAGGAGGCGGCGACCGGGGCGCGGGCCGAGGGCGGCTGAACGCCTCGTCTCGACCGCCGCGGCGACCGGGATGCGGCCGGTGACGGCGCGGCCGGCGAAGGAATTCGGGTTGGCGGCGCCTTGCGTGCGGGCATCCGCCGATCATATGCGTCGCGGCGAAAATAAAGGTGGCCAGTGCGGGAGATCCCGATGTCCAGCTCCTCCGGCGGTGCGGGCGCGGCAAGTTTGCGCAAGGAGCAGCCTCGCATGCGCCGGGCGCGTCGGCCGGTGGCCGCGCCCGCCCGCCATCGCGACAGCCTCTATGCTCCGCGCGAGCCCATCCATCCCAAACTCGCCCATGGCACCTTCCGCCGGATCAAGTGGGCGGTGATGATCGTGACGCTCGGCGTCTACTATCTGCTGCCCTGGCTGCGCTGGGATCGCGGACGGAATGCGCCGGATCAGGCGGTGCTGCTCGATCTGCCGCACCGGCGCTTCTACTTCTTCTGGATCGAGATCTGGCCGCAGGAGGTCTATTACCTCACCGGTTTGCTGATTCTGGCCGCGCTGGCGCTCTTTCTGGTCACGGCGCTCTTCGGGCGCGTGTGGTGCGGCTATGCCTGTCCGCAGACGGTGTGGACGGATCTGTTCATCCATGTCGAGCGCTGGATCCAGGGCGACCGCAACAGGCGCATCCGCCTCGACCGCCAGCCTTGGACGTTCGAGAAGATCTGGAAGAAGGGGCTCACCCATCTGATCTGGCTCGCCATCGCGGTGGCCACTGGCGGGGCGTGGGTGTTCTATTTCGCGGATGCGCCGACCCTCGCGCGCGAGCTCTTCGCGGGTGAGGCGCCGCTGCCCGCCTATATCGCCATCGCCGCCTTCACCTTCACCACCTATACCCTCGGCGGGCTGATGCGCGAGCAGGTCTGCATCTACATGTGCCCCTGGCCCCGCATCCAAGGCGCGATGTTCGACGAATACACGCTGCTCGTTTCCTACGACGAACAGCGCGGCGAGCCGCGCGGTCCCCACAAGAAGGGCGAGCCCTGGGAGGGGCGCGGGGACTGCGTGGACTGCCGGCAATGCGTGGTCGTGTGTCCCATGGGCATCGACATCCGCAACGGGCCGCAGCTCGAATGCATCCAGTGCGCCCTGTGCATCGATGCCTGCAACGAGATCATGGACAAGGTCGGTCGCCCGCGCAATCTCATCCGCTACGCGACGCTGGCGACCCCTTCCGGCGAGCGGCTGGCGTTCAAGCCGATCCGCCCCCGCACGCTGATCTATGCCGCGCTGATCCTGCTCGTGGGCGGGATCATGCTGTTTTCGCTGCTGACGCGCTCGGACGTCGGGCTCAATGTGCTGCACGACCGCAATCCCCTCTATGTCCGGCTGTCGGACGGCAGCATCCGCAACGGCTATGTGCTCAAGGTGCTGAACAAGGCGCATGAGGAGCGGCGATTCCGGCTGACGCTCGAGGGATTGCCGGAATATGCGCTCAGCCGGCCCTTCGCCGAGAGCGACCCGGCCGAGCTCGTGGTCGGCCCGGATGCGGTCGGCGAGTTCCGGCTCTTCGTACGGGTGCCGGCCGAGGCGGCCGCCCGGCTTGCGGCGGGCGGGCACGAGGCGCCCGTCGCCTTCATCATCCGCGATCCGGCATCGACGGCCGAGGCGCGGCGCGAGAGCGTCTTCACTCTGCCGAGGCGGCTGCGCCGCCCATGAGGCCGCCTCTGGCGCGACGCGAAGGGAGGATCGGCATGCAGGCAGGCGATCGCCATGACGACGGGCCGGGGCGCCGGATCACCGGCCGGCACGTGCTGTTCGGCATGCTCGCCTTCTTCGGCGTCGTGTTCGCCGCGAACGGGATCATGATGTGGATGGCGGCCCGGACCTTCGATGGCCTCGACGAGCCGGACGCCTATCGGCGCGGCGTTCATTACAACGACCGTCTCGCCGCGGCCCGTGCCCAGCGGGCCCTCGGCTGGCGCATGGAACTTTCGCTTGCCGCCTCGGGCGTGGATGGTCTGGATCGTTTGCTGCGGGTCGATGCGCAGCGCGCGGACGGCCGGCCGCTCGACGGGCTTGCGATCCGGGTGACGATGCGCTCGCCCGTGAACGCGCGGGAGGACCGTGAGGTGACGCTGGCGGCGGATCCGGCGGTACCCGGCGTCTATGGTGCGGGTATCCGCCTGCCGCGACTCGGCAAGTGGCAGGCGGTGGTAGAGGCCGAGGATGCGGCAGGACACCGCTGGCGCGGCGTCTTCGACCTGTTTCTTGCTCCCGATGCGGTTCAGGCGGCAGGGAAGGACTGATGGCACCACGCGATGCCGAGAGCACGATGTCTGAGACCACGGCGGCGGCGGTCCGCGAGGGCGGGCCGGCCGAGCAGGTTTTCCTCGTGCCCGGCATGCATTGCGCCGGCTGCATTGCCAAGATCGAGCGCGAGCTCGGCCGGCTTCCCGGGATCGAGGAGGTGCGGGCCAATCTGTCCTTGAAGCGCGTGCGGATCCGCTACCGGCCCGAGCGGTGGGATGCGGCGGCGCTCAAGGACCGGCTGGCCGCTCTCGGATTTACCGCCAGCCTCTTCGATGCGGCGGCCGCCGGCGAGGAGGACCGCAAAAGCACACGCGAGCTGCTGCTGGCGATGGCGGTGGCGGGGTTTGCGGCCGCGAACATCATGCTGCTGTCGATCTCGGTCTGGGCGGGGCTGTTCGATGACATGGAGCCCTGGACGCGGGCGCTCATGCACTGGTTCTCGGCGCTGATCGCGCTGCCTGCCGTGGCCTGGGCCGGCCGGCCCTTCTACCGCAGCGCCTGGGCGGCCCTGAAGAAGCGGCAGATGAACATGGACGTGCCGATCTCGCTGGCCGTGCTGCTGGCGACCGGCGCCTCGCTCGCCCAGACGGTGCGCGGCGGCGTGCATGTCTATTTCGACGCGGCGGTCACACTGCTGTTCTTTCTGCTCATCGGCCGCACCCTCGATCAGCGCATGCGCGCCCGCGCAAGCCGGGCGGCCCGGGATCTGCTCGCGCTCCAGCAGGTGGAGGCGATCCTGCTTCATCCTGATGGACGCGAGGAGCGCGTGCCGGCGGCTCAGCTGAAGCCCGGGCTCGTCGTGCGCGTGCAGCCGGGCATGCGGGTGCCGGCCGACGGCGTAGTGCGCACCGGCCGCTCGGAGGTGGATGCCGGGCTGATCACCGGCGAATCCGTGCCCGAGCCGGCCGCCCCCGGCAGCCGCGTCTATGCCGGCATGCTCAATCTTTCCGGGCCCATCGAGGTGGAAGTGTCGGCCGCGCGCGAGAATACGCTCATTGCCGAGATCGCCGCGCTGATGGAGGCGGCCGAGCAGTCGCGCTCGCGCTTCGTGCGGCTGGCCGACCGCATCGCCCGCATCTATGCCCCGGGCGTGCATCTGCTGGCGGCCGGCACGTTCCTCGGCTGGTGGCTCGTGGGCGGCATCGGCTGGTATGGCGCGATGATGAATGCGGTCGCCGTGCTCATCATCACCTGTCCCTGTGCGCTGGGGCTGGCGGTGCCCGTCGTCCAGGTGGTGGCCTCGGGCGCGCTGTTCCGCCGCGGCATCCTTCTCAAGTCGGGAGACGCCTTGGAGCGGCTGGCAACGGTGGACACCGTCGTCCTCGACAAGACCGGCACGCTTTCCGAGGGCCGGCCGCAGCTTGCCAATGCCCATGAGGTGGCGGCGGCCGATCTGGCGCTGGCGGCGGCGCTGGCCCGTCATTCCGGCCATCCGCTGGCGCGGGCGCTGGTGGAGGCGGTCGATGCCGGGGGGCCGGCGGTCAGGCTTCAAGATGTGCGCGAGGAACCGGGCATGGGGCTGGAGGCCGTCGCTGGTGGCCGACGGCTGCGTCTCGGGCGGCTCGAATGGATCCTGCCCGAGCTCGGTGCGCTGCGGTCCCGCCCGCCCACCGACAAGCTGGAGGGTCCGGAGCTGTGGATGCTCTGGGAGGGCCATGAGCCGGTGCGCTTCGCATTCCGGGACCGGCTGCGGGCGGATGCGGGCGAGACGGTCGCGGCATTGAAGGCGCGCGGGCTGCATGTCGTGATGCTCTCCGGCGACCGGCCGGCGGTGGCGGAGGCGGTGGCGGCCCGGCTCGGCATCGCCGACTGGCGCGGCGGGCTGAAGCCGCAGGACAAGATCGCCGCCATCACGAAGCTGAAGGAGGAGGGAAGGCGGGTGCTGATGGTGGGCGACGGCCTCAACGACGCCCCGGCGCTCAAGGCGGCGGACGTGTCGATGTCGCCGGCCGAGGCCGTCGACATCACCCATGCGGCGGCCGACCTCGTCTTCCAGGGCGCGCGTCTTGAGCCGGTGGTGGAGGCGATCGACGTGGCGCGGGCCGCCCGCCGCCGGGTGCTCGAGAATTTCGCCATCGCCTTCGGCTACAACGCGATCGCCGTGCCGCTGGCGGTCGCCGGCTTCGTGACGCCCCTGATCGCGGCGGTCGCGATGTCGAGCTCGTCGCTCACCGTGACGCTGAATGCGCTCCGGCTGCGGCTCGCCGGCGGGCGAGCGGTCGCGGATGGACGCGGGCCGCGGGCAGAGCCGGGCCCCCTCGCCCCCGCGGCGTGATGGGCGGTGCGGGTGCGGACCTGCCATGCGCCGGGGATCGGGGTGCGGTTTCGACCCGGCGGAGATGGAGCCATGAGCATTCTGGCCGTTCTGATACCGCTCGCGCTCTTTCTGGGTCTGCTCGGACTGATCGCCTTCGTCTGGTCGGTGCGCCACGACCAGTACGAGGATCTCGACGGCGCGGCAGAGCGCATCCTCCTCGACGACCCGGCCGACGACCGGGTGGAGGAGTGATTAGAGGAGCACGGTCCTTTGACTTGACAGGTTGCGCAAGACCTAAGCCGCCGGTCTCAAATGCGCAGGATACTGTTCCCATATGCGCCCTTCCAGCAGGCGACCGGTCTTCTTTTTGTTTCTCCCGCCCCACTGCTTGAAGAAAAAGGCCACCCCTGCACTCAGGCAAGCATCGCGGATCGTGAGCACCCATTCCTCACGCATGGGGCGGGCACCCGGTCCGCTCTCGCCGCCTACGATAACCCAGTCGATAGCAGTCAGGTCGATGCCGTCCAAAGGACCAAGCAGGGGCTCGCATGAGAGAAAGCGCACGATGGCCGGTGTGCGGCGCAGCTCATCCACGCGCCAGAGCATGTCGGCGTTCTCCACCGATGTGCCGAGCCAGATATGGTCCGAAGGCTGGAATTGCGCAGCCGCCAACCACGCCCGCATGCGATCAGGCCGTTTTGTCAGCACCTGATATTGGTGCCAGTCGGCCGCGGACATCACTGCGAACACGTGGCGGATGAACGAGTCGGGCACGGCCTCGTGGAAGAGATCCGACATCGAGTTCACGAAAATGCGTCGTGGCCGGCGCCACCGCAGCGGCAGGGCCAGCGCTTCGGGGTCGAGGTTGATCCGCCCCGTCCATACCGTCTTCCGACCGCTGCGACGCGTCGTGCCCGCATATTTCGAATGCCCCATGGCTTCCAGCCGCGCCGCCATGCGCGCCGCGTAGCAGTTGGTGCACCCCGGCGAGACCGCTGTGCACCCGGCGACGGGATTCCACGTCGCATCGGTCCATTCGATGGCTGAGCGCGTCATTTCATCCCCTTGCCGAAGAGAGGTAAATCGGGCCTCTCCCCGTTGTTTCCCTTCGCGTTCTGCGCTTCGGATTTCGCACACGGACAGTCATGGTCTTTGTCTGTGAACATGTCTTTTATAAAATTCAGGGCCAAATTCTTGGCATTTTCCGAAGGGTTTGCCATCGAAAAGAAGAGGGCAAACAGCAACCGATTGCCGGTGTCTCTCAGGAGTGCCGGTTCCTCGTGCACATAGGGAAAAAGATTTTTCATTCGCTCTAGGACGAAGTTCAAGATGGCTTGCGCCCCCTTTTCGCGCACACGCTCTTCCTCGTCGGATTGGAATGGCAATGAAGGCTGGGCCGGTGGCTCGTAGAAGGCCTGCTGCCAGTCCTTCGTCCCGAGGATCTTCGTGAGCTTTTCGTGCCATTTCGGGTCACCCGGCAGCCCCTGGCGCGGAAGAAGCCGCAGAACCGCTCCGATCGAGAAGAGATACCAAAGATCAACCTTTTCCGTTGCCGCAATTGCTTCCAAAGTCTTCCACTCCACATTAAGAGCGAAAGGATCTAGAAAAATGACAGCTCGCCGCTTCGGGCTCCAGAATCTCTGGTCCGCACGGAGGTTCTGCAGGATCGAATTCGCGTCCCCATGAAGATATATAACGTTACGTTTGGAATAATCTCGATTTATGCGTCTCTGCAAAGCATCAAGCTTTCTTCTATCCGCATCAATGAATATGTAAGTTTCAAAAGGGTGTCGCAATTTCAAGGCGCGAATGGCCGATCCATCTATTTCCGATGGGCATGCTGGCGACTTTTTCTTCAGCGGCACCCGACCACTGCCTGCGAAAGCATCAATGTAGGCAAGGAAGAACCGGTTTCTGAGAGCGGTTGTATATGCTTGGAGATATCTTTCGAGTGTCTCGAGTTTGATGATTGTCCAGTTGCCGCCCCATTGATGCGAGCTGACCATGTATCCCTCCTCCCGAGGCTGTTCCCCATATGTTCAATATCATGTTGGACATGGCGCAAGCAAGTCTGAGGCGATCGCTAAACGAGAGCAGCGCTGTTTACCTGTTACGGCCGCAGGATGATCTTGCCGCGCATGTGGCCCGTCTCGAGCCGGCGGTGGGCCTCGGCCGCTGCGGCGAGCGGCATGCTCTCGACCGGGGGAAGGGGCAGGCGGCCGGAATCGATCAGGGCGGCGATGCGCGCGAGCTCGTCCGGATCCGGCTCCACGAAGAGACGATGGTGGCGGATGCCGCGCGCGCGGAGGATGTCCTCGGCGACGGGATCGTTCAAGGTGACGATGATCCCGCCCGGCCGCACCAGCTCCGCCAGCCGGTCCTGCAACCCGCCGCCCACGCCGTCGAGGATGATGTCGAACCCCTCCGGCGCGCAGGCCGCAAGCTGCGCCTCACAGTCCGCCGCGCGGTAGTCGATCACCGCGTCCGCCCCGCGCTCGCGCACATGGGCGTGATTGGCCGGGCTTGCGGTGGCGATGACCCTTGCGCCCCTGAGCCGGGCGAGCGGCACGGCATGGCTGCCGACCCCGCCGGCGGCCGCGGTCACCAGCACCGTCATGCCGGTCCGGATTCCGCCGTGGTCGACGAGGGCCTGCCAGGCCGTGAGCGCGGCGAGGGGGACGGCGGCCGCAAGCGCGAGCGGGACGCTCGCCGGTGCCCGGGCGAAGAGCCGGGCCGGCAGGGCGAGATGCGCGGCATAGGTGCCGTTGTCGGTGACGAGCGGCAGGCGGGTGCAGGCGAAGACGGCATCACCCGGACGGAACAGCCCCGGACTCACCCCGCTTCCGGCCGCGATCACCGTGCCCGAGACGTCCCAGCCCGGGACGATGGGAAAGCGGTAGTCGAACACGCATTCGAACAGCCCCTTGCGGATCTTCCAGTCGATGGGGTTGACGCCGGCCGCCGCGACCTCGACGAGCAGGTCCTCCGGTCCGGGTTCCGGGATCGGCCGCCGCCTCAGCTCGAGGACCTCGGGCGGTCCGAAACGCTCGTAGAGAATCGCGGGGGAGGAACGGGTGGGCACGCCTTGCTCCTTCATGTCTCGACCGGCCCGCCCGCCGGCGTAGGGCAGGACGGGACCCGCCGAAACCCCGCTCCGTCACCGGCCATGTTAGCGGGTGAGGGCGGGAAGTAAAGAGCGCGCGAAAGAGAACCCGGACCTCAATGCCGTCGCCGGCCGGCGCCGGGGGCGACCACGGGCGCCTCGCGCAGCACGGTGATGGCGATGCGCCGGTTCTCGGGTCTGAGCGGTGCGGTGGGATAGAGCGGCTCGGTATCGGCCTTGCCCGTGACCTCGGCGAAGCGGTCGCGGGTGACCCCGGAGCGCGCGAGCACGCGCCGCGCCGCATTGGCGCGGTCGGCCGAAAGCTCCCAGTTGGAGTAGCCGTCCGCGCCGCCGAAGCCGCCGGCATCGGTGTGGCCGACGATGGCGATGCGGTTGGGCAGCGAGGAGATGATGGCGCCGATGTCGGTGAGCAGCTCCTCGGCATAGGGGTAGAATTCGGCAGTACCCTTGCGGAAGAGCGGCCGCCTGTCCTTGTCGGTGATCTGGATGCGCACGCCGTCCGGCGTTTCCTCGATCAGCACCTGGTCCTTGAAGCGGGCGAGCTTGGGCGCGTTCTGGATCGCCTGGCGGAGCTGATCGGCAAGCGCCGCGAGCGCGCGGTCGGCCTCGCCCGGGGTCCTGGCTTCGAACCGTTCCGCCGTCTCGCTCGACTTGTCCTCCGAGGCATGGCCGAGCGTCGACTCGTTCGCCTTCGCCGTGGGCGGCGGTCCCTGGATCTTCACCATCGTGGCGCCGGCGCCCATCGTGCCCGCGCTGTCCATGGCGGTGCCCGCAAACGGCTTGCCGGCACCGGAGGGGCCGGAGACGCTGGCCGATGTCGGCGAGAAATAGTCGGCAAGTCCCTCGAGCGTCTCCTTGTCCGAGACATTGAGCAGCCACAGCATCATGAAGAAGGCCATGAGTGCCGTCGTCATGTCGGCATACGCCACCTTCCAGGCGCCGCCGTGATGACCCGGCGAAACCTTCTTCACCTTCTTGATGACGGGCTTGTTGCCTTCCTCGTCCTTCTTGGCGCGCGCCATCACCCGTTCCGCCTCGTCCACCGGGAGCGGGCCGATGATGGGCCGCCCGGGGTTAATTTTCGGTAACGGGTCTGAGCACCAGCGTTCCCGTGACATCCTCCGGCTTCGGCACCGCCGGAACCTCGATGTAGCGGTTCTCGCGCCAGAGCGGGAACAGGTCGCGATAGTGGCGCGAGAGCGGATTGCCCGACTGGCCGGTCGGGATCATGTAGAGCGACCGGTCCGGGTCCGCGAGATCGTAGATCGCGCGGTAACTCGGCCCGTGGTACTGCTGGAAGAGATCCTCGTCGCCGAAGGAGGCGGGCGCGACGTCGACCGTCATGATTCCGCCGTCGTTCGGACCCGACAGCTCGAAGATGTCCTTCAGCACCGGCACCTGCGAGAACGGCCGGTGCTCCTGGACGACGCGGTGCAGCCGGCCGTAGCGCCAGCTCCGCCAGTCGCCGCCGAGCCGCTTGCCGAGCAGGGCGAGCGCATCGTCGAGGGCCGCGGTCACGATCTCGTCGCAGCCTTCGCTGCGATCGGCCGTGGTCACGTCGTCACACCAGGCGCCGTAGCCGGGCGCGCCCGAGAGCACGAGCTTCAGGAATTCGATCTTCGCGCCCTCGTAGCGCGGGAAGCGGTCTCCGAGCTCGTCGGCATAGAGTCTGCGGCCGATCGCCCGGTGCCAGGCCGTGAAAATGAGCGGCTCGGGGGCTTCCACCCGCATCTCCCGGTCCCAGGCCTTGAGCGCCGCGGCGACCTCGGGATGCGCATCCGGCTTCAGGTTCTTCAGGAAGAGCGGCAGCAGATCGTCCGCGATGGTCGAGCGCACGTCCGCCTGGATGCGCGCCATGCTGTCGCGGTCGTGCCGGTCGCTGGCGGCCAGCAGCGTCCGGATCCGCTCGCCCCGGTAGGGCAGGGCCCATTCGCTGGTGAGGAAATAGGGATAGTCCGGGCCCACGACCTTCTCGTTGGCGGTCGCGATGAAACCTTCGGGCGGGTCGAAGCGGGTCGGCAGGGCGTCGTAGGGGATGAAGCCCTGCCAGTCGTAGCCCGGCTTCCAGCCCGGCGCAGGAATGAGGCCGTGGGTGTCGTTGGCGGGCGAGCGGATCGGCACCCGCGCCGGCGCGTAGTAGCCGATATGGCCCTCCCGGTCGGCGTAGACCATGTTCTGCTCCGGCACCACGAAGCGGTGCAGGGCCGCCTGGAAGCTCGCAAAGTCGTGAGCCCGCCAGAAGCCGAGGCCGATGGCTGCGCTGGTGTCGTCGGGATCGAGGGCCGTCCAGCGCAGCGCGAGCGCGACGTTTTTCGGCAGCCGCGCCTGCAGCTCCGGCATCGCGTCCGAGATCAGAGGGCCGTGGCGGCTGATGCGCACGCGGATCTCGACGGGCTGCCCGTCCTTCACCCGGATCACCTCGCGGCGGAACCGCAGCCGCTCGGGACCGTCCGGGGCTCTCGACGTTGAGGCCGTCGTCGGCGATGCGCTCGAGATAGAGGTCCTGGACGTCCGGGCCCGTGTTGGTGAAGCCCCAGGCGATGCGGTCGGTGCGCCCCAGCACGATGAAGGGCACGCCCGGCATGCTCGCGCCCACCACCTCGCGCTCGCCGACCTTGATGGCGGCGAGATACCACAGCGACGGGGTGTTGAGCCTGAGATGCGGGTCGTTGGCCAGCAGCGGCTTTCCCGATGCCGTGCGGCTGCCCGCGACCACCCAGTTGTTCGAGCCGAGTCCCTTCTCCGCGGCGGCTGCGCCCGGCGTGATCCCGAGGTCCGCGATCTTCAGCCCGTCGTAGAGGGCGGCGATATCGGGCAGCGGCAGCGGCTGCTCGCCGGGATAGGGGGGATAGAACTGCATGACCTGCTCGGGCGAGAGCACGGACAAAAGGTCGAGTCGCGCGAGCTCGCGCCGGAAGTTGCCGCCCAGATCGAGGGCCATGACCTTGAGCCAGCCGAGGCTGTCGATGGGGGTCCAGGGCTCGGGCCTGAGGTCGGTCAGCAGGAATTCCGGCGGCCAGGCGCCGTGGTGGCGGTCGATGTAGGCGTTCACGCCGGCGGCGTAGCTCTTCAGCATCCGCCGCGTATCCTCGTCCAGATGCGCCCAGGCCTCGCGCGCGGCATCGAAGAGGGAAAGGGTGCGCAGATAGACGTCCGTCTGGACCGCCTGCGGTCCGAGCACCTCGGCGAGCCGCCCGGCCGCGATGCGGCGGTTCATCTCCATCTGCCACAGCCGGTCCTGGGCGTGGACGAAGCCGAGGGCGAACGCGGCATCGTCGAGGCTCTGCGCGAGGATGTGGGGCACGCCGTGCCGGTCGCGCCGGATCTCGACCTGCCGACCGAGCGCAGGGTCCGCGATCGTGATCACCCCGTCCGTCTGCGGCAGTCCGGTACGCAGATAGCCGTAGCCGAAGATGGCGAGGATGGCGACGAGCGCCACCACGCCCAGCACCACCCAGCCCAGAATCCGCAAGCCGCGCGACATCTCCGTCCTCCCCTTCGCCTTCTTCGCAGCCTGCGCCGCGGCCTTGGCCCGGTGTCCGCCGGCCTCTATAACCGGCGGCAGCCGGCTGCGGCAGCCCTCGGCGCCGGCGCGAGGCTAGAGAAGGATGCTTCATCATGAAACTGGCGTTTTTGGGGTTGGGGGTGATGGGCCATCCGATGGCGGGCCATCTCGCCCGCGCCGGCCATCAGCTCGCCGTCTACAACCGCACGCGGGCCAAGGCCGAGCGCTGGCTCGCCGAATGCGGCAAGGCCGGCCCGGGCGGCCACCGGATCGCGGACAGTCCCGCCGATGCCGCGCGCGAGGCGGAGATCGTCTTCGCCTGCGTGGGCGCGGATGCGGACGTGCGCGCCGTCACGCTGGGGCCGGACGGCGCCTTCGAGACGATGAGGAAGGGCGCCATCTTCGTCGACCACACGACCACCAGCGCCGTGCTGGCCGAGGAGCTGGCCGCGGCTGCGCGCGAGCGCGGGCTGTTCTTCCTCGATGCGCCGGTCTCGGGCGGCGAGGCGGGGGCCGTGAACGGCGTGCTCACGATCATGGCGGGCGGCGACGAGACGGCCTTCGCCCGCGCCGAGCCCGTCATGCGCGCCTACGGGCGGATGATCCGCCGCCTCGGCGGCGCCGGCGCCGGGCAGAGGGCGAAGATGGTCAACCAGATCTGCATCGCCGGCATCATCGAGGGGCTCGCCGAGGCGCTCCACTTCTGCATCGAGGTGGGGCTCGACCCGGACGCCGTCGTCGAGGTGATCTCGAAAGGTGCCGCTCAGTCCTGGCAGATGGACAACCGCGCGAAGACCATGGTGCGCGGCGAATTCGACTTCGGCTTCGCGGTGGACTGGATGCGCAAGGATCTCGGCATCGTGCTCGAGGAGGCGAAGCGGCGGCGGCTGTCGCTGCCGGTCACCGCGCTGGTCGACCAGTTCTACGCCGATGTCCAGCGCATGGGCGGTGGCCGTCAGGACACCTCGGCCCTCATCCGCCGCTATCGCGGCTGAGACCTGCGCGCATGAGGAAGGAGAGCGGCGCATGCGCACCTCGACGATGATCCTTGCCGCCGCGGTTCTTTGGGCCGCGCCCTGTGCACCCGTCGCGGCCGGCGGGCCGGACTGCGGGAAGCTGCTGGACGAGGCCGGCGGACCCGGGGCGGCGCTTCACCGCCTGTTCGAAGAGGAATGGGAGGCGCGGCTCGCCCATGACCCGTTCGCGGCGACCATGGCCGGCGACCATCGCTACGACGACCGCGTACCCGATGCCTCGCCCGGGGCCTGGCGCCGCTGGAACGCGGCGAATGCGAAGCTGCTCGCACGCCTTGCCTGCATTCCGCAGGAATCGCTTGACGAGCGCGACCGGCTCAATGCCGCCCTCTTCCGCTGGATGCTCGAGAACCGTCTCGCGGACGCGCGCTTCAGGCCCTGGCGGATCCCTTTCGTCTCCGACAGCGGCTTCCACAGCGAGCCGCTCTTCGTCATCGACGCCATGCCCTTTGCGGGGGAAGCGGACTATGCGCGCTACATCGCCCGGCTCGCGCGGCTGCCGCGGTTCATCCGCCAGAACATCGCCAACATGCGCGCAGGATTGGCCTCCGGCTTCACGATGCCGCGCGCGGTGCTCGAAGGTGCGCTGATCTCCTTCGACCGGCTGGCGGCCCCGGCGCGCGCGGATGACAGCCCCTTCTTCCGGCCGTTGCGCGAGATGCCCCGGGAGATCCCGCCCGACCGGCGCGAGGAGCTTGCGGCGCGCGGACGCGAGGTGATCGAGCGGAAGGTGCTGCCCGCCTATCGCGCGCTCGCCCGCTTCATGCACGAAGAATACCTGCCGCGGGCGCGCGAGACCCTCGGGGCGAGTGCGCTTCCCGACGGCCGGGAGTACTACCGCCAGCAGATCCGGCGCTACACCACCCTCGATCTCGCCCCCGAGCGCATACACGAGATCGGTCTAGCCGAGGTGCGCCGCATCCGGGCCGAGATGGAGAAGGTGAAGGAGGAGGCGGGGTTTCAGGGCGACCTTCGGGCCTTTTTCGCCTTCCTGCGCACGGATCCGCGTTTCTATGCGAAGACGCCGCGCGCCCTCCTCGAGCACGCCGCCTGGATCGCCAAGCGCATCGACGCGCTGCTGCCCGCCTGGTTCGGCCGGCTGCCGCGCATGCCCTATGGCGTCGCCCCGGTGCCCGCCGAGATCGCGCCCAACTACACCACGGGGCGCTACTGGCCCGCGATCCCGGGCGTGCGTGGCGGCCTCTTCCTCGTCAACACCCATGCCCTCGACAAGCGCCCGCTCTACGAGCTGCCGGCGCTCACGCTCCACGAGGCGGTGCCCGGCCACCACCTGCAGATCTCGCTTGCGCGCGAGCTCGAGGACGTGCCGCGGTTCCGCCAGGAGCTCTACATCTCCGCATTCGGCGAGGGCTGGGCGCTGTATGCGGAGGGTCTCGGCGCCGAGATGGGGATCTACGAGACGCCGTATCAGCGCATGGGCCGGCTCAGCTACGACATGTGGCGCGCCGCGCGGCTCGTGGTCGACACGGGGATCCACGCGCTGGGCTGGAGCCGGGCGCGCGCGATCGCGTTCCTCGAGGAGAACACCGCGCTTTCCGAGCACAATATCGCGACCGAGGTGGACCGCTACATCTCCTGGCCCGCACAGGCCCTGAGCTACAAGCTGGGCGAACTCACCATCCGCCGCCTGCGTCGCGAGGCCGAACAGGCGCTTGGCGGGGACTTCGACATCCGCGCCTTCCACGACGCCGTGCTGGCCGAAGGCGCTCTGCCGCTGCCCATCCTGGAGGCGCGCATCCGCGACTGGATCGCCGCACGACGGCAGGCGGAAGGGCGGCCATGAGGGAGTTTGAGCGGGGGGCATCTCTTGAGGGAGCTGAGCGTTTACGTCGATGAAAGCTCGCAGAGCGGTCACCGCTTTCTCGCTCTCGGAGGCATCTGGATCGAGAAGGCGCATGTCCCGGCTGTCGAGCGCAGGCTGCTGGGCCTGCGCAGCAGGCACGGCCTTTCCGGCGAGCTCAAATGGACGAAGCTTTCACCGTCACGCCGACTCGCGTACGAGGCTTTCGTTGACGTATTCTTCGCACTCCACGAAGCAGGGATTCTGGACTGGCATGTGATGTTTCCGGAGGCCGCTCGGATCGACCATACCGGGTACAGCGGCGGAGACAAGGAGCTGGGTTTCAACAAGTTCCTTTATCAGTTCCTGTTCCATCGCATCCGGCTCTACCCTGATGCGAGGCCCGTGCGGATTTATCTCGATTACCGCACCACGCGCCACGATCCGGACAGATCCCTGCGGCCAATCCTCAACAACGCTCTGCGGCGCAAGCTCGGAACCGACAGCGGACCCGTCGCCCACGTCCATTTTCTGGATTCGAAGAAAAGCCACCTGCTGCAGGTCAACGACATCATCCTCGGTGCAATGGCCTACCTGCGGAACGATCGTCACCTGGGCCCGAGCGCGTCCGCGGCCAAAACCGCGGTGGCGAGGAACATCTTGGCCCGGGCGGGACTGACTGGCCTTTCGCGGAACACGCCGATACCCGCCAAATTCAGCGTCTGGAATTTTCGGCTGGCCCCCAAAAAAGCGCCCCGCGACCCTAGGCCATGACGGCCCTGCCCCTTCCGGGCAGATCCCCCTGCCATGGGCAGGGGTTTCGGGTCGCGGGTTCATGTTCACTTGTTGCCGTATATATGAGGCGCGACGTCGTTCTGTCAACCGAAGCTTCAGGGCCTCAAGCAAGATGTTGCAAGATGGCGAGTTGGGCGGGGCATTTGACGCGGGCGGGTGCGTCACCATATGAGCGCTGGCCGCAACGGACCAAGGGAAGGACGACGGCCGGCGATGGACGGGCTCGGCACAGGCGGAACGGCCACGGGGCCGGTGCATGTGATCGGCGGCGGGCTTGCAGGCTCGGAGGTCGCCTGGCAGCTTGCGCGCGCGGGCGTCGCCGTCGTGCTGCACGAGATGCGCCCCTTGACCATGACGCCGGCGCACCACACGGACCGGCTGGCCGAACTCGTGTGCTCCAACTCCTTCCGGTCTGACGACGCCGAGCACAACGCCGTCGGCGTCCTGCACGAGGAGATGCGCCGCCTCGGCTCGCTCGTCATGCATGCGGCCGACAAAGCGCGCGTGCCGGCGGGCTCGGCGCTCGCCGTCGACCGCGAGATCTTCGCCGAGACCGTCACCCGCGCCATCGCCGAGCATCCGCTCATCACGGTGCAGCGCGAGGAGGTCACCGCGTTGCCCGGCCCCGAGACGGGTGACGTCATCGTCGCCACGGGACCGCTTACGGGCTCGGCGCTCGCGGACGACATCCGGCGGGTGACGGGCGAGCGGGAGCTCGCCTTTTTCGATGCCATCGCGCCCATCGTCTACAAGGATTCGATCGACTTTTCGGTGGCCTGGTTCCAGTCCCGCTACGACAAGGGAGAAGGGGCCGACTACATCAACTGCCCGCTGACGAAGGAGCAGTACGAGGCCTTCGTCGACGCGCTGCTTTCTGCGGAGACCATCGCGTTTCGCGACTGGGAGAAGGACACGCCCTATTTCGAGGGCTGCATGCCGATCGAGGTGATGGCCTCGCGCGGGCGCGAGACGCTGCGCTTCGGGCCGATGAAGCCGGTCGGCCTCACCGATCCGCGCACGGGCCGCCGGCCCCATGCCGTAGTCCAGCTCCGGCAGGACAACCGGCTGGGGACGCTCTACAACATGGTCGGTTTCCAGACGAAGCTGCGCCATGGCGAGCAGGTCCGCGTCTTCCGCATGATCCCGGGGCTCGAGAATGCGGAGTTCGCGCGCCTCGGGGGGCTGCACCGCAACACCTTCATCCGTTCGCCGAAGCTGCTGGACGCGCGCCTCAGGCTGAAGGCGCGCCCCCATATCCGCTTTGCCGGCCAGATCACGGGGGTGGAGGGCTATGTGGAATCGGCGGCGATCGGGCTTCTCGCCGGCCTCTTCGTCGCGGCGGAGCGGCTCGCCGTCGATCTGCCCCCGCCGCCGCGCGAGACGGCCCATGGCGCGCTGCTCGCCCACATCACCGGCGAGGCCGATCCCGACACCTTTCAGCCCATGAACGTGAACTTCGGCCTCTTCCCGCCGCTTGCGGACGACGGCACGCGCGGGCGCGAGCGCAAGCGGGCGCTGGCCCGCCGCGCGCTCGCCGCGATCGACTCCTGGGCACGCCACCTGCACGCGCTGTCCGCGGTGTCCGCGGCGCAAGGCTGAGGCGGACGACCGCTGGACCCGCCGGTCAAGCCGGCGGGTGATGAAGAGAGGACGGCCGGGCGACGCAGAGCGAGGGCCGCAGGGGACGCTCGCAATCCCGCTCGCTTATCGCCGATCGCTGATCACTGATCACTGATGACTGGATCGTCGTTCGCCTGCTTGACCGGCGAACCCATGGGACGGTGACGGCAGCCTCGGCGCCTGGAGTCGGCTTTGCCGCCCTCTGGACCCGCCGGTCAAGCCGGCGGGTGACGAGGGAAGTGGGCTTCCACGGTTGACGAAGGCGGGAGGCAGCGGCGAGCGACGCTCCCCTTTGGCGTCGTTCGCCGGCTTGACCGGCGAACCCAGCCGAAGGCGCAGACAACCCTGAGGTCGGACATGAGGCGCACCACTGTCTGGACCCGCCGATCAAGTCGGCGGGTGACGAAGAGAAAGGGCCGGCCGGTGACGTTCAAACATCGAACAGATCCGCCATACGAGGCGGCGAGCGACCCTAGGGGACACCGGGCTGCAGGCGGCCCGCGGATGACTGGCGCGCGCCGCCGCTAATCCGCCGCGGCGAGGGCGATGCGGATCGGCGGCCAGGGCCGGGCGGAGGCGGCATCGGGTGTCAGCGGCTCAAGCCGGATTTCGACGAGCTGCGGCAGCCAGCCGCGCGCCGGCCAGGCGTCCTGCCAGCGGGCGGGCGCGTCCGGCGCCGGCTCGTCGCGCCCGTAGTAGCGGAACACGGCACGATAGCCGGGGAAGATCACGCGGCTGCGGCGGTCGGCCGCCTCCTCGAGCCGGAAGACCTCGCGCGAGCGGTAAAGCGCAAGCTCGAGCCGCGTCGCCCGCGCCGCCGGATCGAAGGACAGGCGGAAGTAGTAGAGTCCGCCGAGCGAGATGTCCGCCGGCATCGGCGCGACGAAGGCCAGCGCCCCGGCATCGCCCGCGAAGCTCGCCTCCTGGCTCTGCGGCCCCGTCGTGAGCAGCACGTTCTGCGCCTGCGACAGCCGCTCGCGCAGGAAGGAGATGCCCGCCGCCATCTCCTCGATCATCGTCCCCCGCGCGCGCGCCGCCTCCAGCGCACGGGCCGAAAAGCGGAACGCCGCATAAAGCGCCACCATGAGCATCGCGAGGATGACGAGCGCGACCAGCACTTCGACCAGCGTAAACCCGGCCGCGCGCGGGGACGCGGGGCGTGTGAGGCGCGTCGCCGGCATCAGCGCCGCTCCCCCGCCGGCGGCCGCCGCGCGAGCCGGCGGGTGTGGAGCGCGAGCAGGCCGTCGCGATCGCGCACGGCGACCTCCACCTCCACCGGCCGGACGCCCAGGGCATCCTCGAGCCGGGCGGAAAACCCGGCGGCCGGGCGGACCACGACCTCCCAGGCGATTCCCGCCTCGGTACCGGCGTGCCGGCCGGGGGTGAGCGGGATCAGAATGCCGAGCTCGGCGAGGCGGTTTTCGGCGACGATCTGCCGGCGCAATGCCGCTTCCGCCTTGTCACTTGCCCGGAACCCCAGCGAGAAGGCCTCGTAGACCGCGGCCAGCGCCAGCGCCGCGATGACGAAGGCGACGATCACCTCGATCAGCGTGAAGCCGCCGCCGCGCCCGCCTGCGACCGCGCGCATCGGCCCCCGCCCCTCAGCGGGGCGCCTGCGGGCTCTCGCCGCCATCGGAGGACGCCTTCTCGACCGCGAACTGCTCGCGCAGGGCTTCCAGGCCGTAGAGCCGCTCCCGCAGCTCGCGCGTGACCGCCCGCGCCTCGCCGGCATCGCGCACCACCCGCGGCGTGAGCAGCACGAGCAGCTCCGTGCGGTCCTTCTTGTTGGTGGTGGTGCCGAACAGCGGTCCGAAGAGCGGCAGACGCGAGAAGAACGGGATGCCCGAGCGCGTGCGGTTGCGCGTGTCGCGGATGAGACCGCCGAGGGCGATCGTCTCGCCGTTCTGCACGGCCACCGTGGATTCGATCACCCGCCTCTGGATCGTCGGCGCGTCGATGCCGGACGAGGTCGTCGGCACGACGTCCGAGACCTCCTGGCGGACGTCGAGCACCACCAGCCCGCTCGCGTTCACATGCGGGGTGACCTCGAGGATGACGCCGGTGTCCCGGAAGTCGATGGAATTGACGATCGGCGCGTTGGGGTCCAGCGTCGAGACCGACTGCTGCGTCGGCACCGGCACCTGGTCGCCCACCTGCAGGCGGGCCGTGCCGTTGTCGAGCACCATCAGCTGCGGCGAGGACACCACGTTCACATTGGTCAGATCCGCGAGAGCGTTGAGAGCCACCTGCGCCGAACGGCCGGTGAAGAGATAGGAAAAGCCCGGGAACTGCTGGCTGACCCCGCCGTTCTGCAGGTCCGAGAAGGTGACGGTGTTGTTGCGCCGGCCGGTCGCGCCCTGGTTCTGGAAGAACCAGCGCAGGCCGAACTGAAGCTGGTCGTTGAGTGTCACCTCGGCGATGGTCGCCTCGATCAGCACCTGAAGCGGTGCGACGTCGAGCCTTTTGACGGTGCGCTCGATCATCCGGTATTCCTGCGGCGTCGCGTAGACGAGCAGCGCGTCGTTGCGGCCGTCGGCGATGATCCGCGGGCCGTCGTGGAAGAGCGGGTTGCTCTGAAGGCCGCCGGCCGTCGCTCCGCTGCGGGCACCCCCAAGCCTGGTCCGCGACGCGGTGCCGCCGGCGCCCGCTGCGCCCTGCGGCGTCGCCGAAGGCTGGGCGGGGCGGGCGCGTCCCGCCGCGCTCGCGCCCTGGGCGGTGTCGGCACCTGAAAGCCCGAAGGCCTCGCCCGCGCGCCGGCCCGGCGCGACGTCGCCGAAGCCGGAAAAGCCGGGCGACGTGCTCTCGGCAGACGACAGCTGCACCTCGAACAGACCCGAGAGCACCTCCGCCACATCCTCGGCCCGCGCGGCCTTCAGGCGGTAGACGAAGAGCTGGCGCTCGCCGGCGACGCCCTCGCCGCGGTCGAGCCGCTCGATCCAGCTTTCGGCCTCGCGCACGAGCTCGCGCGCGGGCGTGATCACGAGCACCGCATTCATCCGCTCGATCGGGAGAAACCGCACCGCGGCCGGCATGCTGCCCGGGCGCGCCTCGTCCAGCCCGAAGACGGCCTCGAGCTCCGGAATCACGCTCGCGACATCCGCGCTTTCCAGCGGGAACAGCCCGTAGTGCATGCCCTTCAGCCAGTCGACGTCGAACAGCTCGACGAGCGAGACGACGTCCTGCGCCTCCGCGCCGGGGCCGCGGAAGATCAGGAGATTGCGGGCGTCATCGGCGAGCACGCCGCGGCCCGGCACGAGGGTCGGCTGGATCGCGTCGCGCACCGCGGAGGCCTGCGCATATGTGAGCGGGATCACGTGGTAGCCGAAGCCGCCGTCGCCCGCGCTCGCCGCCAGATGGAGCACGTCGGCCGAAAGCCCCGAGGCCTTCTCGATGGGCAGGATCCGGTAGCCCTGCGGGCGCTTGACGAGGGCCAGATTGTTGAGCGCAAGAATGTCCTCGAGCACCGGGATCAGCCGGTCCTTTGCGATGGGCCGCGCGGAGCGGGCGGTGATGCGGGCATCGGTGCCGGGATCGATCACGTAGTTGACCCCCAGCGTCTCGCCGAGGATCGCCTCGACGACGTCCTTCAGGGGCGCATCCACGAAGTTGAGGCTCAAGCCCCCTTCCGCCGGCGAAACCGAGACGGGAGCCGGCTGCCCGAGCCGGGCCCCGGCGCCGGAGAAGATCTCCGCCTTCTCGAGCTTCCTGCCGCTCGAAAGCTCGGCCACCTGCTCGCCGCTTTCCTCGCCCGCGCCGTGCTCGATCGGCCCAGGCTCGCCGAACAGGCCCGGCGGCGGTGCCGGACGGTGATCCCTGCCGCCGGCCGTCGTGCATCCGGCAAGCCCGATCGCCAGCAGCAGCGCCAGCGGGCTCGGCCGCCACGGCTGGTGGCGCGACAAGCCCTGGTCCCGGTTCCGTCCCGCCTGCGTCCTCGTGCCCACGGTGCGTCTCCTTCTCCATCCGGCCCCATGACGAGGCCGGGCGTCGTCGCGTTTCCTTCACTCCTGCGGCCGGTCTTCCGACTCCGGCGGCTTCTGCGGCGCCGCCTCGTCGGGCTCCGGCGCCGGGTGCGTGGAGCTGCCGGCGATGCCGTAGTCCTCGAGCTTCTGCTGCCAGCTGCGCACGTCGGGGGCGCGCGCCCGGAAGCGCCGGGCCGGCCGGGGCGCGCCCCGCATCGCCGGACCGGCCGCGGCGTCCGGTTCCACCGCGTCGGGAATCACCGCGCGTGAGGAGGGGGGTGCGGGGCGCCGCAGGGGTGCCGTCGGCGGGGGGGCTGCAAAGGCGCCGGCATGCGATGCGTTCCCCTCGCGGAAGGAGAGGGTGAGCGCGAGCTCCCCGCCCGACGGGCTCTTCAGCCGGGCCGTCGTGCCCGCCGCCTGCTCGAGCGTGAAGCCGTGAAAGGACTCGCCCGGTCTGACGACGGCGGTTTCACCCGTCGTCTGGTCGCGGAGCATGGCAAGCGCTCCCTGCGCCGTCTCGATCACGCCGACGAGCGCAAGCCGCACCGCAGCCGCGGCGGGCCGCGCGCCGATCGCACCGGGGTGCCCGGGCCCCTCGCCGCGGCTGCGTCGGGGCGGCGCCTTGCGGTCACCTGCGAAGGGATCGGCGGCGATCACCGCATCGGCCCGGGGCATGTCGAGCGCGACCTCGACCGCCACCTCGGGAAGAACGAGGCCGGGTCCGCCCGGCGTGCCGGGCCGCGGCGCGGGCGCAAGCAGCACCAGCAGCAGCGCGATGCCGCCCGCCCCCGCCACGGGAACCGCGGCCGGCAGCAGCAGGGCGGGCCAGAGGCGGCGGCGGATCATGGCCCGCCTCCCGCCTTGCCGCCGGGCACCAGGTGATAGCCGCGCACCGTCATCGAGACGATGAGCTCCGGCATCACCGAATAGGTGCCGGTCTCGGGATCCGCGCGCTCCAGCCGGGCGCGCACATGCAGCGCCCGGACGAAGACGAGCGGCGGCCCACCTTCGAGCGCCGCCAGCATCCGGTGAAGGCCCTGGATGTCGGTCACGAGCTCGGTCTCGACCTCCACGGGTTCGAGGATCGCGGGCAGATCCGGCTCGCGCGCGGGCGTGTCGTGAACCTGAAGCTGGCGCAGCTCGCTTTCGGTCTCCTCGGCGAGGTCGCGTATGCGGGTCTGCAGCTGGGCGGCCGCGCGCGCCGTCGAATCCCCCTCGAGCAGCAGGCGCGAGCCGGCAAGCGCCTCCTCGATGCGGCGCAGTCTCTCCTCGAGCTCGGGTGCGGCCGCGACCAGGCTTTGCGCGCGGGCGATTTCCGCCTCGATGCGTGCGAGCTCGTCACGCAGCGCGAGCCGTTCTTCCACGACCGGCGCGATGATGGCGGCAAGCAGAATGACCGCGAGCAGGGCGAGCAGCAGCGGCAGACGGGCCGCCGGACCCGCGCGCGCGGCGCCGGCTTCGGGTGCCTTCTCCCCGCCTTCCTGCGGCAGCGGCTCCGGCCCCTTCATGACCCGCCTTCCTTCGTCTGCGCATTGCCGCCCGCGGCCGGGCGCAGCGCGAGCTCGAGCGAGAAGCGCTCGCGCCCCAGCCGCGCGTCGGAGGTCAGCGCCGAGGTAAAGCGCGGCTGCCCGAACAGTTCGGCCCTGTCGAAGATCGCGATCAGCCGCGCCGCCTCGCGGCCGTAGCCGATGAGCGTCACCCGCTCGTCCTCGATGGACCATTGCAGAAGAAACGCGTCTTCCGGCAGAAGCCGGGCCGTCTCGTCGAGCAGCGCCAGCGCCGCCGGCCGCGCCGTGCGCCGGTCCCTGAGCCATGAGACGGTCTCGGCCCGGGCCAGATAGGCGTCGCGCATCTGGGCCGCCGCGCTCGCCTCGCCCATCAGCGCGGCGAGGCGGCCGCGGGCATCGGCGATCTCGGCCCTCAGACCTTCGATCGGCCAGCGCAGCACGAAGGCGGCCACGATCACCCCGGCTGCGGCCGCAAGCCAGGGCAGCAGCCGCCGCCGGCGCGGAGAGCGCGCGGCCATGGCGTCCGGATCGCCGTCAAGCGCGCCAAGGATGATGCGGTCCACGGTCACCTGCAGCGCCGCGAGCGCCTCCGACAGCGGTGCGAGCAGCGCGCGCGGGGCGGCCGCGACCGCAACCGCGACCTCGCCCCCCGGCCCGGCCGGAAGCTCGGGCGCGGCGGCGATCACGGCGGCGCCCGCCGGGAAGGGCGTGACGCGATCGATCTCGAGCGCCACGGCCTCGTCCAGATCCGCAAGCGCGAGAAGGGGGAGCCGGATCCGGCGGGTGACGACGAGCTCGGGGGCGACCGCGACCACCACCCCGTCGACGGCCGCCGGCACGCGCTCGAGCGCGGCCGCAAGCTCGCTGCGCCACAATGCCGGATCATCGCCCTGCGGCAGGGGCACGCTCGCAAGCCGCACGCATCCGGCGGAGGCAGGGTCCCCTGTCACCGGGCCGCGGCAGAAAAGCAGCATGACCCGCTCGCGCTCCAGACGGATCACGAGGCTGCGGCGCCAGCGGGCGAGACGGGCCACGACCCGCGCACAGGCCGGCGCGCGCGCAAGCGCCCGCAGCTGCCAGCGCAGTTCGGCCGCAAGCGCCCTCAGCGTCACGAACCGGTCACCGATGGTGAGCTGCCCGGCCATCCGTCTCCCCGACCTTGCTCGGCGTCGTGAAACATAATGCAATTTTTTCGCGGCGGCCAATCCCTTCGCCGGGACCGGCGCCCCACCCCCGCACCCGTCCGCATCTACTGACCGAGGCGCACGGCGCCCGTCAACCAGTCGATGGTGATCACGATCCGATTTTCGCCCCGCGCGAGCGTGACGCTGCCGCCGAGGCTCGTGCCGTCCGGGAAGAACAGGATCCGCGCATGATCCCCGCCCGGATCGATGAGCTCTTCGGCCGTGCGTACCCGCAGCTCCGCATCCGGCGGCCAGGATCCCAGCCAGCGGATGCGCCCGTCCGGGGAGAGCCGGCCGAAGCGGTGCGCACGCAGGTCCAGCACCAGCGCCACCGGCTCGCCGCTTTCTCGCGCAAGACTGCGGGCCCCGCGCAGCGCCGCGGCGAGCTCCTGGCCCGCCTGGCGGAAGCCGGCGCCGGCGAATGGTCCGGCAAGCCGGGGGGCGGCGAGCGCCGCGATCAGGGCGATGACGACGAGCACGACGAGCAGCTCGACGAGGGTGAAGCCTGCGGGCCTGTCGGCGTGCGGCGGCATGCGGCGTGCGGCCATCGCGAACCTCCGGCTAGAAGGCGATGTCGTAGGAGGCGAGGATCGCGGACAGCATGGAGCCCACGATCGCCGCCACGATCACGCCGAGCACGAGGGTCACCGCCGGCACCAGCAGCGCGATCATCGCCTGGATCGCGCGCCGGACCTGGTCTTCGGCAAGGCCCGCCGCGTGGCCCGCCATCGCGGCCAGCGCGCCGGCCTGCTCGCCGGCCGCCAGCATTTCGCCGAGCAGGGGGTCGATGAGCCCCGTCTCCTTCAGACTGGCGGCCAGTCCCCGACCCTGGCGCAGATGCGGCAGGGCCTCGCGCAGGCGCAACATGAGCGCCCGGTTGCCCACCGCCTCGCTCGCAAGCTCATAGGCCGGCACGAGCGCCACCCCGGCTTTCAGCAGCTCGCTCAGCGTCAGCAGAAACCGTGCGGCCGCATGGGTGCGCAGCAGGCGGCCGAGACGCGGCAGGCGCAGCAGCCATTCGTCGCGCCGCAGCCGGTTGCCGGGCCGGTGCCAGAGCATCCACAGGCCGCCCGCGCCCGCGAGCGCAACGAGCGCGACGAGGATGCCGTGGCTGCGCAGCATCCCGGAGAGCGCGAAGACCGCCCGCGCGCTGGCCGGCAGCTCGGCCATCCGGTCGCCGAACAGGGCCGCGAATTCCGGGACCACCGCAAAGAGCAGGATGGCCACCGCCGCGGCCGCGACGATCACGACGAGCGCGGGATAGGTGAGGGCCGAGCGGATCTCGCGCCTCAAACGCAGCTGGGCCTCCAGCGTGTCCGCGACGCGCGCGAGCGCGGCGGCAAGGGTGCCGCCCGCCTCGCCCGCGCGCACCATCCCGCGCACGAAGGCGGGAAAGGCCTCCTCGCCCAGATCGCCCATCGCCTGGGCCAGCCCGCGCCCCTCCCGGATGCCCGCAAGCAGGCGCTCGGCCGTCGCCGCGACGGCCGGGGCCGCATCGGCACTGCGGGCGAGGGCGGCCAGCGCATCCGCCAGCGGCATGCCGGCGCCGACGAGCGCAGCAAGCTCCCGGATGAGCAACGCCCGCGCCTCGGGCGTAAAGCGCGCGCCTCGCCGCAGGAACGCACCGAGGCCGCCGGCGGATGCCGTCGCCCCGTCCGCCACCGGCCGCAACGCGAGGGGGCGCAGACCGCGGGCTCTCAGCGCGGCGAGCGCCCGCTCGCGCGTCGGGGCCTCCTCGAACCCCTCGCTCACGCGTCCCTCGGGGCTCACCGCCCGATAGCGGAACCGCGC
Source organism: Rhodothalassiaceae bacterium (assembly GCA_026004935.1). Lineage (NCBI taxonomy): Bacteria > Pseudomonadati > Pseudomonadota > Alphaproteobacteria > Rhodothalassiales > Rhodothalassiaceae > Rhodothalassiaceae bacterium. Next base: position 2,432,624 of record BPKC01000001.1, on the reverse strand, counting down.
CATGACGCGATCTTCCCTTTTCCCTCCACCCCGGCGCCGCCCTAGGTCGTTTGCGCGGCCAGCATGCCGCCATGGGCGACGCGCAGCACCTCCTCCAGCGAGGTGACACCCGTGCGCACCTTCTCCAGCCCGTCCAGCACCAGCGGACGCATGCCGTCGCGGATCGCCTGGGCGCGGATCTCGCGGCTGTCGGCGTGGGCGACGAGCAGGCGGCGGATGGCATCCGTCATCTCCAGGATCTCCATGATCGCCGTGCGGCCGCGATAGCCGGTCTGATGGCACTGCGCGCAGCCGACGGCCCTGCGCGGATCCGCAGCTTCAAGCCAGGCCTCGGGATCCGCGACGCCGAGACGCGCCAGAAACTCCGGCGCGATGATGCGCGGCTCGCTGCAGTCCGGACAGAGCCGGCGCACCAGCCGCTGGGCCGCCGCGCCGTTGAGCGTCGCGCTCACCAGATATTCGGGCAGCCCCATGTCGAGCAGGCGGGTCAGCGACGACGGGGCGTCATTGGTGTGCAGCGTCGACAGCACGAGATGGCCGGTCAGCGCCGCCTGGGCCGCGATCTCGGCGGTTTCCACGTCGCGGATCTCGCCGACGAGGATGATGTCCGGGTCATGGCGCAGGATGGCGCGCAAAGCGGCGGCGAAGGTGAGTCCCACCTCCGGCCGCACGGCCGTCTGGGAGATGCCCTCGATCTGGTACTCGACCGGATCCTCGACGGTGATGATCTTGCGGCTCGCGTCATTGAGCTGCTGAAGCGCCGCGTAGAGCGTCGTCGTCTTGCCCGAGCCGGTGGGACCGGTGACGAGAAAGATCCCGTTCGGCCGGTCGAGGATGTCCAGAAAGCGCCGGCGGGTGGCGTCCGTGATGCCGAGTGCGGCAAACTCGAGGGCCACCTGTTCGCGGTCGAGCAGGCGCAGGACGACGCCTTCGCCGTGGATGCCCGGCAGGGTCGACACGCGCAGGTCGATCGGCGCGCCCTTCACCACGATCTTGATGCGGCCGTCCTGCGGCAGGCGGCGCTCGGCGATGTCGAGACGCGCCATGATCTTGATGCGCGAGACGATGGCCGTGGCGAGCTGGGCTGGCGGCGCGGGCTGTTCCTGGAGCACGCCGTCGATGCGGTAGCGCACGCCAAGGCCGTATTCGCGCGGCTCCAGATGAATGTCGGAGGCGCCGAGCTCCGCGGCTTCGGCGATGAGGCGGTTCACCGTGCGGATGACGGGCGCCTCGCTCGCGAGGTCCCGGAGCCGCTCGATGTCGGTGGCCAGCGCGTCGCCGCCGTCCATCTCCTCCTCGAGCGCCGCCTCGGTCTCGAGCTGGGAACCCGCGGCGTAGAGCCTGGCGATCGCCGCCTCGATCTCGCTGTGCGGCGCCACCGCCGGCGCGACCGGCCGGCCGAGGGCAAGCGCGAGCGCATCGAGCGCCTCGTGCGCGGTCGGATCCACCGCCGCGACGACGACGCGCCCCTCCTCCTCGCGGACGGGAAGCAGACCTTCTTCCGCCAGAAAGCGGGGGCTCACCCGGTCCTCGAAGAGCGGCGTCTCGGGAAAGCCGTCCGCGGTGACGAGGGGCAGCTCCAGGGCCTCGGCGAGCGCCTCGGCGAGCTCGCGCTCGCCGACGAGGCCGAGCTTTAGCAGCACCTTGACCAGCCGCTCGCCGGAGGCCGCAGCCGCCCGGCGCGCGCGCGCGAGCACGGCCTCGTCGCGCCCGCGCGCCTTCAGCGCGGCCGCGAGCATCGCAAGCGCGTCGCCGTCGCCGCCGGTGTCTTCCATCGGCGCGGTCTCCCCTGTGCGCCCGTTCCGAGCCATCACGGCCATGCCCGCCTCCCCTCCTCGCCACCGCTCCCTCGGCCGGTGCGTGCCTTCCGAGGCGGCGGCCCGGCCCGCGCTTCGAGTATAAGGAAGAGTGGGCGGCTCGCACAGGCCCCGGCCGCCCGCGCGGCCGGCGCGTGCGCGTGCGACATAATGCCGCTGCGCGCCGCGCGCGAAATACATGACGAAACGTTGGAAACGATCATTTGCCGGATTTTCTCCGCCGTCCCTTTCCCCGTGCTTCCGCCTGTTGAAGGAAAAGATCGCGTCTGACAAGGCGCCGCCGGCTCCGAATCGGGAATCCCGCCTGCCGGCACGCCAGCCGAGACAGGACATTTTTCACCGGTTCGTGAGCGGAAATGCCTGTGGGGCAATGAATTTGCGGATGTGCTGCGCTCCTTCCGACGGCGGCGCAAGGGGAGTCGTCATCGTGCACCAAGGTCCGCGGCATTTTGCCGCGAATCGGAAATCACATGCATGTCTCTGATATAAAAAGAGAAATGATTTCTCGACCGACAAGGGTGGCGGCGGGAATCGGTTCTCAAGCCGGCAGAAGGGGCGGGCGGGCGAGTCTTCCCGGCGGCGGGCGACCCGGAGATTCGGGCGGCCCGAGCGTCCTCACGCGATCGTGAAAAGTCGTGTATTGGGAACGGGTTGCGGAAAGCGCCGATGGGCAAGGCATGCGCCGCCGTGACACCTGCAACACAATTGTCACAAATTGAAACTTGCAAGCCCGTAGGAAATGGGTTTAGGCTCGCCATCGCAAGGTTCGGCAAACAGGGGTTGTGCAGGGGCGAAGGAGGAGAGACATCGCGGTTCGCCAGGCCCTCATCGGGGAACGTCGGCCGGCATCGCGACCCGTGAATGCGGCATCTGAATTGGGCGCACGTCGTCACGGGAATCGCGGGCCGGCAGGGCAGGGGAGGCCTGAAAGCGAACATTCCGTGTTTTCCGGGGTGTCCCGAGTCTTCTGCGCTTCCGCATCACCCGCCGACACCGGGGCTGGCGCCACCCGTGGCGCACCGGGGCGATGAAGGCCCGGAAGGAATGCGGTGATCCGGTGGTGTGCATGATGTCATGTCGTGGAGTGACGAAGGCATCCGCCCCTCCGACGCTTTTCGCAGCTCTCATCGGGCCGGCCTTGTCTGTTCCCGCCGCAACGGGAGCAGGGGTTCGTCCTTGAAACAGGTCAATCAGGAGAGGTCCACATGTTGAAACGGCGTGACGCACTGAAGCTCGGTGCTGCCGTTGCGGGCGCGGGCCTTGCGGCCAAATACGTGTCCGCCGGCAAGAATCACGAGCTGGACCGTCAGCCTGGGGCATTTCCCCAGTCTGGTCTGGTCTTTCCCCAGAACTTCCGACCGTCACTGGTCTCGCGGCCGTCGCCGAAGGTGACGCCGTTCACGGCGCCGCTGTTCCGGATGCCGATCGCGCAGCCGATCCATCCCTCGCGGCTGCTCGATCCGGACGTCGGCGGCACCCCGCCGGATCCCGACCGGCATCAGCGCTGGCACGAGTTCCCGCCGCGCAAATTCTATTACGAGCGGCTGCACCAGGGCCGGTGGATCTATCACCCCGAGCCGCCCTACAACCAGGGCTCGATGCACTTCCTGTTCTCGTCCGACAACTTCACCGGCATCGCGCCCGGCCCGACCTACAAGGCCTGGTACGGCGAGCCGGTGTTCGTGCGGCGGATCAACGACCATCCGCCCCTCGGCCAGAGCAATGTGCCCTGGGCGCTGTCGTCGTTCTCGATCCATCTGCACAACTTCCACACGGCCTCCGAGTCGGACGGCATCCCGCAGGACTACTTCGATCCGGGCGAGTTCTGGGATCATCACTACGCGATGTTCCCCGCCGGCAACGACCCGCGGGAGATCCTCACGACGAAGTGGTACCACGACCACCGGCTCGACTTCACGGCGACCAACGTCTACGCGGGCCATTCGGGCATGTGGCTCAACTTCACCGAGTACGACTCGGACAACGAGCGCGACCCGAATCCGCGGGCCTATCGTCTGCCGAGCGGCGAATACGACATCCCGCTCATCCTGCACGACGTGCAGTTCGACGAGAACGGTCAGGTGGTCTGGGACTTCTTCTCGCCGGCCGCACAGGAGATCGACGGCGAGTGGTTCCCGTCCTTCCAGCACACCACCTTCGGCATGCTGGGTGATACCATGACGGTGAACCGGACCATCCAGCCCTATCTGGAGGTCAAGCGCCGCAAGTACCGCTTCCGCATCCTGAACGGCGGCCCGAGCCGGCTCTACGATCTGTGGCTGACCACCGACAGCGCGGATCCGAAGGCCAGGAAGGGCCTGAAGTTCATCATGCTGACGGAAGACGGCAACTTCCACACCTCGCCGATCGAGACCGACCACATCGAGCTGTGGGTGGCCAACCGTTCGGACGTCATCCTCGACTTCTCGCACTTCAATCCGGGCGACAACGTCTATCTCGTCAACCGGCTCGACATCCGCGAGACCGGTGAAGGTCCGACGGGGCGGCTGCTCGACGAGGGCATCCCGATCATGCAGTTCCGCGTGGTCGGCGGCCATGTCGAGGATCCGAGCCGGATTCCCGACTACTTCTTCCAGCAGCCCGACATCGACTTCCGCGAGGTGCGGCGCGAACGCGTCTGGTACTGGGATTACGACAACGGTCTGTTCACCGTGAACGGCCGTCTCATGGATCCCAACCGCGTCGATGCGGCCATCGAGCAGGGTTCGGCCGAGCTGTGGACCCTCGTGAACATGGGCGACTCCTGGGCGCACCCCGTGCACACCCACATGGAGGAGTTCCAGATCTACGAGGTCAACGGCAAGCCCGTACCCTTCAATGCCGTGCGCGACACCAAGAAGGACGTGGTCCGGCTCGCCCCGGGCGACCAGATCAAGTTCTTCGGCCGCTGGCGCGACTGGTTCGGCCCCTACGTCATGCACTGCCACAATGTCGTGCATGAGGACCACTCGATGATGATCCGCTGGGACATCGTCGAGCCGGGCATGGGCGACTGATCGCGTCGATGCGACACGGAATGCCAGGAAAGGAAGTCAAGCGATGACTGCGACAAGACGCGACATCCTCAATGCCCGCCGCAGCTGCGCGGCCGGCGAGGGTCTGGCGCCCACCTCGGTGCACGAGATCGACCTCAATGTCCGCTGCGGTCTGCCGGACATCACGGCGGTCGATCACACCGGGCGCAAGCTCAAGTTCTACGAAGACTGCATGGAGGGGAAGATCTTTCTGATCAATTTCTTCTCCATCAAGGACGACGAGACGTCCGGCCAGACGGCCGCGATCGCGAAGGCGGTCAAGGCGCTGGGAGACCGGGTCGGCCGGGACGTCCTCGTGACCTCGATCACCGTCGATCCGGAGAACGACACCGTCGAGGCGCTCGCCGAGCATGCGAAGAAGCACGGCGTGCGCGACGGCTGGCGGCTCGTCCGGATGGGCGGGCTGGAGGCCGCGATCGTCGCCCAGCGGATGTACCACTTCAACCGCGGTGCGCCTGCGGGCATGGGCCGGCTGATCTTCTACGGCAACGCCATGAACGGCCAGCGGGTCTGGGGCAGCGTGGCTTCCCACGCGCGGCCCGAGGACATCGCCTGGCGGGTGGCGTCCATCCTGCCGAAGCCGAAGCCCAAGGTGTTCCGTCGCGCCGGTCCCGCGCGGCCGGGCGAGAACGCCTATCCGTGGAGCAACCGCGCGCATGTGTGATGCGCCGCAACGGCCGGAACGCATGTGTGATCAGGAATTCTGGAGAGTGACCATGTCCTTGAAACGCAAGACCAAGCTGCTGGCGGTGGCGGTTCCCGCCGCTCTGCTCGCCGGGACGGCTCTGTCCCACGCGCAGACCAGCAAGCCTTTCGCCCCCATGCCGGGGCCGACCACCTTCCCGCCTTTCCAGTGCGTGGTGAGCGACAGGCCGGAATGCCTGCAGGCCTCGAACATTCCGGGGCCGAACGGCGAGCCCTGCCGCTGCACGCTGGACGGAAAACGGTTCGAGTATCGCACGCCGGGTACGCTCTTCCCGCAGAGCTATCCGTTCGGCGAGGATGCGACGAACCCGTCCAACCTGCTGCCCACGATTTACGGCAACCAGGAGGACTCGGCGGGCAACGAGATCCCGAACACGCTGCCGTCCACGCCGGAGGATCCCTACAACCTCCATCCCGATCCGGTGGTGACGGATCTGGAGGATCTGGGGCTGTCCGAGCACGGGCCCGAAGATGATCTGGCGATCATCATCAAGCGGCTGAAGGAGGCGGTGAGCCCCATCATCCGGCTGAAGACCCGGAAGATGTTCTTCCGCGGCGGCGTGGGCGTGCCGGCGGATCCGCGCCGGGGCGTCGAGGAGCGCTTCCCGCCCGAGGCGGGTACGCTGCCCGATCCTGTCAACCAGATCGATCTCGCCGACGTGCAGATGGCCATCGACATCCTCGAGGGCAATCCGCTGCCCGACCGCGCCTACAGCGGGATTCCGGTCCTGAACTACGTGGCGGGCGTGCAGGTGCAGCACGCGGACGAGAACAACGTCTTCCACATCCACCAGGTGTGGACGCGGCGCAACATCATGTCGGACACCGCCTACATCTGCCCGGGCCCGCTGCCGACCGGCCCATGCGCGGGGGCGCGTGATGTGCGCGACGTGCCGTTCAAGATCCGCTACACGATCGACGTGACGGAGCGCGGGCACGAAGACTTCGCGCCGATGATCATGTATTTCGACGATCCGAACCTGCGGGGTGGCGCGGCGGTGCCCAACGTCTCCTTCGACGGGACCTTCTTCCCGATGGAGGAGGGCAAGCGCTACGTCTTCGAGCTCGACCATGCGCCCGGGCGGTTCTACAACCTCACCTACCATTGGGGCTGGCGGATCCACCCGACGCGCATTCAGGCCGTCGAGAACGGTCTGAAGACGGTGGGGCCGAAGAACATCATCGAGTGGGAGACGGAGACCTTCGGTCCCGACCCGCGCGGCAGCGAGGAAAACAAGCTCGCCGCGATCTCGATGATCGGCGACTACGCACCCGCCAAGCGCATGTGGAAGGCCTTCCGGGCACTGCGCGACATGAACGGCCGCGGGCCGCGTCCCGTCCTGCGCGCACTGGTCCGCGAGATCGAGGAGGCCTTCGACGACTGGAAGGATCGCAACAAGCTGCCGCGCGGCTTCCAGCCGGCCGAAGGCTATGACGAGACCTTCGTCTACCTCAACAACCAGATCTACGCGGACATCCCGGGCATTCCGTCCAACTTCCAGCAGACCTGGGACGAGTTCCAGACTCGCGGTGCGACGCTCGAGGTGAAGCTGTTCAACGGGGACTACTTCCCGCACGGCTACATCAACATCGACTTCGGCGGCGCCCGCGGCTGGGAGAACATCTTCCACAACACGATCCCGCTGGGCGGCCAGGGTCCGTGGTTCACCTTCGGGCGCCACAACTGGATCCCGAACATCTTCCCGCCCGTGCTGGTGCCGGCGGCCGAGCGCCCCGAGGACGACAGCATCTTCGCGCTGATCGCCCAGGGCCACTACAGGCCGGGCGGCAAGGGCAAGGGCCGCAGGCTCGGGCTGCCCTCGGTCTACGGCCAGCACGCGAAGCGGGTGGCGTGGAAGGCGAAGGGCGGGATTCTGCCGGTGTTCGACGAATTCGCCGAGCAGACCGTCGAGAGCACCACGCCGGACGGGATCGGCGAGCTGGAGGTGGTGATCACCTTCCGGCACGACCCGCCGCAGCGGCTGCGGATCTATCAGTTCGACCCGATGCACCACAACGTGGCGATCTGGTCGGTGCACTGATGGCGCGCATGCCCATCGCATAGGAAGGCCGGCTGCCGGGTCCCGCATGGCGGGGCCCGGCAGTCCCCTTTTGTGAAACATCTTGAAATTGCAGTCTCATTCTGCTGTTCTTGCATCGCGTGCCGATGGGGATGAGAGGAGAGAGCGGTGTCGGGCTTCGGGCGCAAAATCCGGACGGCGCTGAAGGCGGTCATCACCGCTGCGGCCGTGCCGGCCTTTCTCGTCGTCGCGGGCGGCGTGGCGCCGGCGCAGGAAGGGGGGCATGGGCGCCATGGTGATCACGGGGGCCCAGGCGATCATGCGGACCATGGCGCGCATGAGCGCGGTGCACCGATGGAGATGGGGCACGGCGGAATCCGCTTCTACATGCATGAGAGCGCAGCGGGCGCCGATGATGCGGGGCCGCTCGAGCCGGAGCGCGCAGCCTATCGGGTGCCGGACGACATCACGCTCGTGGACCAGGACGGGCGGCCGGTGCGGCTCGCTGCGCTGCTTGCAGAGCCGCGGCCCGTCGTCATGCAGTTCATCTTCACGAGCTGCGCGACGATCTGTCCCGTCCTGTCGGCCGGGATCGCCAGCGCCCAGGACGAGCTGCTGCGCCGCGCGCCGGACGCGCTGATCCTGTCGATCTCGATCGATCCGACCTATGACACGCCAGAGCGGCTGAAGGCCTACGCCGCACGCTATCATGCGTCAGGGAACTGGCGGTTCCTCACGGGGTCGGAGCCCATGATCCGGCGCACCATTGCGGCCTTCGACGCGCTGCTCAGATCCGACAACAAGATGTATCACCGCCCCTACACCTATTTCCGCGACCGCGCCGGCAACTGGCTGCGATTCGACCGGCTGCTGTCGCGCCAGCGCATGATTGCCGCCTTCGCCGGCATGCTTGAGACCGGCTCCAGCCATGCGACGGCTGGAGGGGGGCGGTGAGCATGCCACGGCGGTGCGCAGCAGCGGCTTTCGGCATCCTGGGCCTGCTGGTGGCAGGCCTTCCGTCTGCGGCTGCAGTGGGTGCGATGGCACCACAGGAGACGGCGGCGCCTTCACCGTCGGGACCGGCGGGTGATCCCGAAGCCGGGCGCCGGCTCTACGAGACCGGCATCGGTGCAGACGGCCGGCCGGTCCAGGCCGTCACCCAGGGCGACATCCCCGTGCGCGGCGACCAGGTGCCCTGCACCGGCTGCCATCGGCGCTCCGGGATGGGTTCCAGCGAAGGCGGGCGTTACGTGCCGCCGATCGCGGCCCCCTATCTGTTCCAGCCGCGCGAGAGCAACATGCTGCTCAGGCTCGAGCGCTTCATGGAATACTTCAAGCAGCTCCAGCCGTCCTATTTCTACGACGACCTCAGAAAGCCGCGGCTGAGACCCGCATATGACGACGAGACCCTCGCACGCGCCATCACCCAGGGCACCGATCCTGTCGGCCGGCCGCTCGATCCCACCATGCCCCGTTACGGGCTGGGCCCGACGGATCTCGCCAATCTGATCGCCTTCCTGCGCGGGCTGGGCGCCGCGCCGGATCCGGGGGTGGACGGCAACACCTTCCATTTCGCGACGATCGTCGGCCCCGGCGTGTCACCCGAGCGGGCGGAGGCCTACGAGAAGCTGGTGGACGCCTACGCCGGCTGGTTCAACCGGGATTTCTCGAACGACACGGCGCATCCCGGCTTCAGCCCCTTCTACCGCTCGGATCTGCTCTATACGCGCCGCAAATGGACCATCCACCACTGGCGGCTCGAGGGCGCGCCCGAGACCTGGAGAGCGCAGCTGGAGGATCTCTACGCCGCCCAGCCCGTCTTCGCCGTGCTGGGCGGGGCGGTGGACGGGCCTTTCGATGCCGTGGACGCGTTCTGCAACGAAAAGCGCCTCGCCTGCATCTTTCCCGTCGTGGAGCTGCCGCCGCTCAAGGAGAGCTACCAGGGCGGCTACGTGCTGTATCTCAGCCTCGGGCTTGTCGGCGAGGCGCGCGGGCTCGCCCGCTATCTGGCCGAGGACCCGGCCCGGCTCGGCGAAGGCGCGCTGCCGGTTCTCGCGGCGCCGGATCCCTGGGGGCGGCGCGCGGCCGACGCCTTCGGGGGGGAGTGGGCTGCGGCCGGCTCCCCCGCTGCGCCGGCGCGCGAGGAGGTCGGCGGCGAGCGGGCCTGGCGCCGGGCGCTGCGCGCGCTTGCCGGACGTGCGGCGGCCGTGGTCTTCCCGGGCCGTCAGGAAGCACAGGTGATCGCGGCTCTCGCCCGGCTGAAGCCGGAGGAGCTGCCCGACCTCGTCTATCTGCCGGGAAGCGTCATGCCCGCCCTCAAGGGCGTCGAACTGCCGGCGCAGGTCGCGGCGCGCATCCGGATCGCAAGCCGCTTCGACGATCCCAAGGCCATGCACCCCGATTCCTATCGCGCCCGGGCCTGGATCCGGTCCCGCCGGCTGGCCATTCCCGACTGGAATCTCATGCGCGAGACATTCTTCGCGCTGAGGCTGGTGGACAATGCGCTGGAGCCCTTGCAGGCCGACTACTACCGCGACTATCTGATCGAGATCCTCGAGCACATCACCGAGGTCGGCCTCGATCCCGGTCCCTTCCCGCACCCGGAGCTGGGGCCGGAGCAGCGGGTCGCCTCGCGCGGGGTCTACATCATGCGCTGGGATCCCGTGGATCGGATCCCGGTGCCGGTGAGCCCCTGGGTGGTGATCGGCGGGTGAGGGACGGCACGGCCGGCCGCCGGCGGATGGAAGGGGGTGGGACGACATGGCGAAGGCCGGTGACGGGCGGCTGATTCCGGCTCTTGCGGTGCTGCTGGCCGTACTCGTCGGCATCGTGCTCGCGGTGCCCGAGCTGCGCGGCCGCCTGATGGCGCTGGCGGGGCTCCAGCGCGGGCCCCTTGCCGGCGTCGACCTCGACGCGCCGATCGGCGGGCCCTTCACGCTCGTCGACGAGCAGGGCCGTACCGTGCGCGACACCGATTTCCGCGGCCGCTACATGCTGGTGTTCTTCGGCTATGCCTCCTGTCCCGACGTCTGCCCGCTGACGCTGCTCAACGTCAGCCGCGGGCTGGAGATGTTCGCGCATGACGATCCCGTGCGCGCGCGCCTCGTCCAGCCCGTCTTCATCACGGTCGACCCCGCGCGCGACACGCCCGAGGCGCTGCGGGCGTTCCATCAGAACTTCGATCCGCGAATCCGGATGCTGACCGGCTCACCGCAGGCGATCGCGCGCACGGCGGCGCAATACGGCGTCGAGTTCCGCAAGGTCGAGGACCCGCGCGTGGAGGGCTATCTCATGGAGCACACGGCCTTCATCTTCCTGATGGACCGGGCCGGGCGCTATCTTACGCATCTGCCCTCCGACGCCCAGCCGGGGCTCATACGGCTCGCCCTCGACAATCGCGTGTGTCGGGAGATCGAGGGCGGTCCACTTGACGAGGCCTGTCTGGCCGCCGCCCGGGCCATGGCGGGCACCGGCCCCGCCGCCGAGTAACGACGGGCCCGGACACCGATCCGTGATCGCGGGCCAAGCCGCCAGCCCTTACCCCGCAGCCTCAGCCCGAGCAGGCCGTCGTCACGGCTCCGTAGGCGCGTTTTCTTGGGCCGGCGTCGTCGTGGCGCCGGCACCGCCGGCCGCTTCAGCCTCCTGCTCGGTCATGCCCTTGACGTTCACCGCGTAGTTCTGGGCGATCCGCCATACCCGCAGCAGGTTGCGTCCCAGGATCATCTCGATCTCGGGCTCGGAGTAGCCGGCCTCGATCAGCGCCTTGACGAGGTTCGGATACTGGGAGACGTCCTTGAGCCCCACGGGCAGGCTGTCGCCGACGCCGTCGAAATCAGAGCCGAGCCCCACATGCTCCACGCCGGCGATGCCGACGATGTGGTTGATGTGGCGCACGACGTCCTCCACCGTCGCATAGGGATACGGGTGTTCCGCCAGGTAGGACGCCCGGAAGCGTTTGCGCTCTTCGGGCGTGTCCGGCGCGCCGTCTTTCTCCAGATGCCGCTTCCAGGCTTCGTCGAAAGCCTTGTTCCAGTCGTTCGCCGCCTTGGTCAGGAAGGCGGAGCCGAAGTTGATCATGATCACGCCGCCGCGGCGCGCGATTGCGCGGATCTGCTTGTCGGAGAGATTGCGCTCGAAGCCGGGCGTGAAGTGGCGGGCGGAGGAGTGGCTGGCGATCGGCGGCACGGCCGACACCTCGAGCACGTCATGCACGGCCTCGTCCGACAGATGCGACACGTCAACGAGGATCCCCAGCGCATTCATCTCCTTGACGACCTGGCGCCCGAAATCCGACAGCCCGCCGTTCGGCCGGTTTTCGTCGTAGGAGCTGTCGGCGAGATCGTTGGAACGCGCGTGCGCGAGCGTGATGTACCGGATGCCCTTGTCATAGAAATACTTGAGCTTCTTCAGGTCCCCCTCGATCGGTGCGCCGTTCTCCATGCCCATGGCCAGCCCGATCCTGCCGAGCTCGTGGGCCTTGAGCGCCTCGTCGGGCGAGGTGACCAGCATGAACTTGTCGGGCGCGCGCGCGGTGAGGTCCATCACATGGGCGATCATGCGGTTCGCGTGGGCGAAGGCCTTGCCGGGGCCCGCGGTCTCGAGCGCACTCGGGGTGTAGATCGACATGAAGGCGACATCGAGCCCGCCCTCCTTTGCGCGCGCGTAGTCGAAGTCGCCGCGCGCGGCCCGGACGGTGAGGTCCTCCCAGTCCTCCTCCAGGCGATAGGGGACGTCGATGTGGGTGTCGACGATGACATAGCGCTCGGCCAGCTCGCGGGCCTTCGCCATCACTTCCTCCTCGCTGGGTTTGCCCGGGTTGCGCTGGCAGGCGGCCAGCAGCAGCGCCGTGCCGATGAGTGCGATTCTCCGCAGGCTTCCGCCCTGATGCGGCATCTGCGACCCCCTTTCTCCTCCGGTGCGCAACTGTCCTTGCGCGCTATAGGCGAATGACTCTGCAGAGAAAAGCCCCACATTGGATCAGGATGCGGCCGACTTGTCGCACCCGGCCGCACGGGTCCGCGCCGTTCACGCGGCCAGCGCGCGCGCGAAGGCGGCGGCCGTGCGCTCGTCGAAGGCGACGATGCGGATGTCCCTGACGGGGCCCGCCTTCCCCTCTTCCTCCCACCAGCACCGGATCGCGTCCACCGCCACGCGCGCGGCCTCGTCCAGGGGATAGCCGTAGATGCCGGTGGAGATGGCGGGAAAGGCGATGGATTCGAGGCCGTACTCGGCGGCCAGCCGCAGGCTGTTCTGGTAGGCGCGCGCCAGCGCCGCCGCCTCGCCCTCCAGCCCGCCGCGCCAGACGGGGCCTACGGTGTGGATCACGAAGCGCGCGGGCAGATTGAACCCCGGCGTGATCCGCGCCTCGCCGGTGGGGCAGGGCGCAAGCGGCTGACAGGCCCGCCACAGCTGCGGTCCGGCAGCCCGATGGATCGCCCCGCTGACACCGCCGCCCGGCGCAAGCTCGGGATTGGCGGCATTCACGACGGCGTCCACCTCCTGCTTCGTGATGTCGCCCCGTACGACCGTGACAGGTGCGGTGTCCCCGACGCCCTTCGCCATCGTGGTCTCCCGATCCGCCTCAATCCTTCCCGGCCGCGGTCTTGCGCGCCGGATCGAAGCGCTGGAACCAGTCATCGAGATAG